>NZ_JAHWGL010000049.1 GCF_019334315.1 Hymenobacter profundi | reverse complement strand
GCCTGTTGCCGTAAGAAACAGGTATGCGCTGTCAAAGCATCTGTCATCCTGAGCATGTGGCGCATCAAGCCAGTGCCAAAGGACCTGCTCACGCCAGAACGACTGACGTACCAACGGCTCGTTCGACTGGCATAAGGTCCTTCGGCACTGGCTTGATGCGCCACATGCTCAGGATGACATGCGTATTCCGTCTGACATCCATCAGCTTCACAAACTCGCAACTCATAATTCCTATATCATGGCATCTACCATTCTGGTTACCGGCGCTACGGGCACCATTGGCACTGAACTGGTAAAAGCACTGGCCAACCGTGGCGTCACGGTTCGGGCGGGCGTACACTCAATTATTAAAGGTGACCGGCTGAAGCACCTCAACCCCGATGTGCAGCTAGTGGAAATAGATTACCACAAGCCCGAAACGCTGGCCGTGGCGCTGACCGGGGCCGAGCGGGTATTCCTGCTTCCCCCACCTACCTCCGACCAAGTGGAACTGGCCCGACTCTTCATAGATGCGGCCCAAAAAGCCGGCGTACGGCAGCTGGTGCAGCTTTCGGCCGCCGGCGCTGGCCGCGACGCGCAAATCGAAATTGACCGCCGCCACCACGAGATAGAGCAACTGGTAGCCGCTAGCGGTCTGACGTACGCCACACTGCGCCCCGAAGGCTTCATGCAAAACTTTGTGGAGCAGCACTGTGCTACCATCCGCGACGAGGGCAAGTTCTATATGCCTCTCGCAGAAGCCCAAGTGGCCTACATTGATGTGCGCGACATTGCCGCCGCCGCCGCTACCCTACTCACCTCCGACCCCGCTACCCATGCCGGCCAGGCCTACCATCTCACCGGCCCGGCGGCTCTCACCGGCCAGCAAGTAGCCGAGGCGCTTAGCCAAGGTACTGGTCGAGAAGTAATCTATGTGCCAGTTTCGGAGGAAGATGCCCGCACGGCCATGCAGGAGCTACCCGCCGAGCGGGTAGAGGAATTACTAGCCTTATACGCCGACTACCGCGCCGGCCACGCGGCTACTGTCACCGATGAGGTAGCATCCCTTGCCGGTCATGCGCCTCACACCATTCAGCGGTTTGCTGCTGACTATAAATCCCAGTTTCAGTCGGAAGACTAGTTGGTAGATGACAGTTGTTAGGTATAGTACGCCTGTCATCCTGCGCTTGCGAAGGACCTTCTCACGTTGAACGAGTCGTTGTTCTGACCGTCGTTCAACTGGCAGAAGATCCTTCGCAAGTTCAGAATGACAGATGCGTCGATAACTTCTACTTGATAACTGACAACTCCTACCTCACCATAACTTTTCAGCTGAGCGGTTACTTTTACTGTTCTTTTCCATCCCATCCGCTTATGTCCGCTACTGCCGAGCAGCCTGCTATTTTGTCCCGATTGCGTGTTGAAACCCGGCCGTACCACGATGCGCTGGAGCAAAACACGTTCAATCAAGAGCTGACGGCAGGGACGGTTTCGCAGGCGACTACGGCGCATTTTCTGCGTCGGCTGTATGGCTTTTTGCAGCCGTATGAAACCCAGTTGCGGGCACATGCCACCGCGTTTGGGCCGGAGTGGCAGCTAGACCAGCGCTACCGCGCCCATCTGATTCTGGAGGATTTGGCGCAGACCGATGACGCGTCGGTGCCGGCGCTTTGCCCTACCTTGCCACCGCTGCATACCCGCGCGCAATTGTTGGGCGCTATGTATGTGCTGGAAGGCTCTACCCTGGGCGGACAAGTGATTCGGCGGCAATTGGCCAAGGCCGACATTCCGCTGCAAGCCTATTTCACAGGCTACGCAGAGCGCACAGGGCCAATGTGGAAAAGTTTTTGTCAGCTGCTGACGGCAGCGGCTACCGCCGAGGAGCAGAAAGAAATTGTGCAGTCGGCCGTGCTTACCTTTCAACACTTACACGCGTGGATCAGTCAACCGTAAGCCATACCAGCGAGCTTTTGTCGGACATGCCGACTACCCTCACCAACTGCGACCGGGAGCCGATTCATATTCCGGGGTCGGTGCAGCCGTATGGGTTCCTGCTGTGCCTGGATGAGCGGACGCAGCAAGTGGTACAAGCCAGCGCAAACACGCAGGCCCTGCTCGGTATTCCGGCCGAGGAGCTGCTGGGCGCGGGCCTAGAGCGGCTGCTACCCCCCGCGCAACTGGCAGAGCTAGACGCTCTCTGGCCTACCCTCACGGATGCGCCCAAGCTGCTAGGGGTCCAGCTACACCACACGCCCGAGCAGCCGTTCTATAAGCTCATCGTGCACCGTTACGATGGCCTGCTGTGGGCTGAGTTCGAACCGGTTGATTCCAATAGCCCCGGCGTAGTGGATTTAACTACCCTGAACACGGCCCTGGGCCAGATGCTGAGTGCCACCACCGTGCTCGACTTCTGCCAGCAC
Source organism: Hymenobacter profundi (assembly GCF_019334315.1). GTDB lineage: Bacteria > Bacteroidota > Bacteroidia > Cytophagales > Hymenobacteraceae > Hymenobacter > Hymenobacter profundi. Next base: position 32,437 of record NZ_JAHWGL010000049.1, on the reverse strand, counting down.
GCCGTGGAGCAGGTGCGCAGCATCACGGGGTTCGACCGGGTAGCTATGTACCGCTTTGCAGCCGATGAGAGCGGCGAGGTAGTAGCCGAAGCCATTCGCCCCGACCTAGACCCGTGGCTGGGCCTGCACTACCCCGCCACCGATATTCCGCAGCAGGCACGGGCCATGTACCTCAAAAACTGGCTGCGCTTCATTCCAGATGCTTCTTACCGGCCGGCCCCACTGGTGCCGGTGCGCAACCCCACCACGGGCCGCCCCCCTGATATGACGCATGCCGTGCTGCGCAGCGTGTCGCCCATCCACCTGGAGTACCTGCACAACCTGGGCTCGGCGGCCACCATGACCATTTCCGTCATTCGGGAGGGCAAACTGTGGGGCATGATTACCTGCCACCACCTCACGCCCCATTTGGTGAGTTACGAGCTGCGGGAGCTGTGTTTATTTATCGGCAAAACCTTCTCGGCCCTGCTTCCTACTAAAGAACAGCAGGACCAGCAGGCCTATCAGCTGCATATTCAGAAAACCCGGGCGCGGCTGTTTGAGCAGATGAACAGTTCGGCCGATTTCATCAAAAGCTTGTATCAGCAAACAGCCACGCTGCTGGATGTATTTGCGTGTGGTGGCGCTGCTATTTGCTTTGAGGACGAGATTGTTACGCTAGGCGCTACCCCTACCCCCGACCAAATACGAGATGTGGTAGCGTGGCTGCGCCAACATGCGCCGGAAGATGTTTTCCATACCGATTCCTATGCCCAGCTTAACCCCGATGGGGTAGCCATTCGGAGCACGGCCAGCGGCATTCTGGCCATTACGCTGGCCCAGGCCGCCAACGATTATATCCTGTGGTTTCGGCCCGAGCAGCTCCAGACCGTTACGTGGGCGGGCCGCACGCAGAAGGTGGAAACCAAGGCCGACGGCCAGATTTTTCTATCGCCGCGGCAGTCGTTTGAGGCTTGGAAGCAAACGGTAGAAAACACGGCCGCCGCCTGGTTGCCGTTGGAAATAGAAGCCGCTCAGGAACTGCGCCTGCACATTGCCGACATCCGCCTCAAGATTTTCAACGAGCTGCAAGCCCGCGCTATCAGCCTCAACCGCCTCAATGCCGAGCTGGAACGCAGCAACGACGAACTGGACTCCTTCGCCTACGTGGCCTCGCACGATCTAAAAGAGCCCTTGCGCGGCATTCACAACTATTCCATTTTTCTACTCGAAGACTACGCCGACCGCCTCGATGCGGAAGGCGTAAGCAAGCTCCAAACGCTGGTGCGGCTCAGCCAGCGCATGGAGGCACTTATTGAGTCGTTGCTGCAAATTTCGCGGGTAGGCCGCCTGGACCTCGTACCCATCCCGACGGATATGAACGAGCTGGTAGGCGGCGTGCTGGAGCTACTGGCTCCTCGCCTGGAACAAACCCACACCACCGTTACGGTGGCTGGCCCGCTCCCTACCATCCTGGCTGACCCAATCCGTTTGGGCGAGGTATTCAATAACTTGATTACCAATGCCATGCGCTATAGCAATAACCCGGAGAAATACGTCACCATTGGGGTAGCCGCGGCCGGTACCTCTTCCGTGGCAGATTTTCCGTCACCGGAGCAGTTTGATGTGTTTTATGTGCGCGACCAGGGCATTGGCATCGACCCGAAGCACCACGAAAACATCTTCAAGATTTTCAAGCGGTTGCACTCACAGGACAAATATGGCGGCGGCACGGGTGCCGGCCTCGCCATCGCCAAAAAAATGATTGAAAAACATGGTGGCAAATTGTGGGTTGAATCCATACTTGGACAAGGCGCCACCTTTTATTTTTCTCTTCCCAAAGCTCTATGATAGTTCCCTTCACCCAACCCATCCTAGTGGTGGAAGATAGTTTGGAAGACTTTACAGCGCTGGGACGGGCCTTTCGCAAACACGCCCTACCCAACCAGTTGCTGCGCTGCGAAGATGGCGACCAGGCACTGGAGTACTTGCAGGGCTACGGCAAGCATCCCAACTGGCCTGCCCATCTGCCGGCTTTCATCCTGCTTGATCTGAACATGCCCGGCACCGATGGCCGGGATGTGCTCGATGTACTCAAGCACGACCCCCGCTTGCTGTCTATTCCAGTTATCGTGTTCACCACTTCCGCCAACCGCCGCGACGTGGAAGAGTGCTACCGCCTGGGTGCCAATAGCTACCTCACCAAGCCGATTGAGTATACTGTGCTCGAAGAAAAAGTTGAATTGATTATCCAATATTGGCTACAGTCGTCTCAGTTGCCGCTTTCTATTTAAGCTCCTACCCTTGAAAAAGATTTTACTCATTGATGATAATGAGCAGGACCGGATGCTCTACAAACGCTACCTCGACAAACAGGCGGGCTCAGAGCGTATGACCATTTATGAGGCTGCTTCGGGGGAAGAGGGCGTGGAACTATTTGAAACTCACCGCCCCGATTGCGTTCTGCTGGATTATAACTTATTGGATACCGATGGGCTGGAAGTGCTGGCCGAGTTGAAGAAGCGCACGCCGCTCAATACACTATGCGTGGTGATGATTACGGGTGGCGGTAGCGAAACCCTGGCCGTGCGCGCCCTCAGCAGTGGTGCTTTGGACTACCTAGTGAAGCAGCAGTTCGACCCCGAGCTGTTGTATAAAACGGTTATCCATGCTATTGAGAAAAACGAGTGGCGCCAATACCAAACCCAATATCACGCCCAACTCCAAGCCGTTAACCAAGACCTGCGCGAGTCGCTAGCCGAGCTCACGGCCGCCCGCCAGCAGGTAGACGATACCAATGCCCGACTGCTGGCCGCCAACGAAGAGGTGCGCCTGCGCAACCAAGAACTGGCTACCGCCAACCAACAGCTGGCCCGTACCAACGCCGACCTCGACAACTTTGTGTACGCGGCCTCGCACGATTTACGGCAGCCCGTGAATAACCTACGTGGCCTGTTCGACGAGCTACGCCGCGCCGCCACCTTCCACGACCCCGAGGAAGGCGTTCTGCTCCGCCTGATTGACGAATCGTTGCAGAACCTTACCTCTACCATCACCGATCTGGCGGCGGCCGTGCAGGTGGAGCGCCTACCCGGCACGCACGTGCAGGAGGAGTTGGATTTGCCTTCGCTCATGGCCGATGTGCTGCAAACCCTGCGCCCGCAACTGCTAGCCGAACAGGCCACGGTTTCCACTGATTTCGACGCCCTACCCTCGTTGCAGTACGTGCGCAGCAACCTGCGCACCATCTTGCTCAACCTGCTGGCCAATGCGCTCAAGTACCACCACCCCGACCGGCGGCCCATCATTCACCTACGCACCCAAGTACTCCACGACGCCTCCGTGCTCGAAGTGCGGGACAACGGCCTGGGCATCGACCTAAAGCGCCACGGCGCCGAGTTGTTTCAGCTGTTCCGACGCTTCCACCCCGATGCGGGCGAAGGCACCGGACTTGGTTTGTTCCTAGTAAACCGCTTGGTGCAGTCGCATGGAGGACATATTGAGGTAGAAAGCGAAGTAGGGCAAGGCACTACCTTCCGCATCTACCTGCAAAAACATGAGCATCCCGAACAAGAAGTGTAGGGCTTTCCTATTCTCCTACCCTTGTAGTAACAAAAAAAGGCCTCCCCATTGTGGGGAGGCCTTTTTTAGTGGCTTTCAAATGAGGCGCGCTTAGTTGCGGTTTTCATCATCGTTGTCGCGGCCACGGTTGCGGCGGGGGGCCGAGCCGTAGTCCGAATCATTGCGCTGGTTGCGGTATTGGTCACGGCGCTGCTCGCCGTAGTTCTGCTGGTTGCGGTCCTCGGAGCGGTAATCGCCACGGTCGGGCGAACCCTGCCAGCTGCCGTTTTGGTTGCGGTTCGCGGAGCCGTATTCATCGTTGTAGGAACCACCCTGCGAGCCGTAGCCGCTATTGCTATTGCCGCCGTAGCTGTTGCGGCCGTTACCGTAGCCACCCCGGTCGCGGTCATCCGAGCGGTTGTTATCGTTGCGGTAGCTGTCGTTGCGCGAGTTGCTACCGTATTGCTCGTCGTTTTGGCGGCCACCACGCTGCTGGTCGCCGTAGTTGTTTGAGCGGCCATAGCCGTTGCCGTAGTTATTACGGTCGGGACCTTGCTGCGAGCCTTGGTTGTCATAGCCGCCGCGCGACGAGCGGTAGTCTTCGTTCTGGTTGCGATACTCGTTGCCGTAGCTGCTACGGTTGGCGTCGTAACCCCGGTTTTCGCCGTAGTTACCGCCGTTGTTCATCGACGAGTTACCGTAGTCGTTGCTATAGCCACCGCGGCCTTGGCGCGAACCGTTGTCGTTCTGGAAGCCGCCCTGGTAGTTGTTATCGTTGCGATTATCGTTGCGATAGTTGCCTTGCTGGTTGGATGAATTGTTCATCCAGCCTTGCGAGCTGCCGCGATTATCATCATAACCGCGCTGGTTGTTGCGGTTATTGTCGTCGTTATAGCGATTCTGATTACCGCGATTCTGATTATCGTACGAATCACGACGTTGATTTTCGTTGTTCATAGCATTAGAATTTTGGGTGGAAGAATACGACCGGTTGTAGGCTCCCTGGTAGCTACGGTCGTAATCACTGCCGTAGTGCGGGGCATTGCGCCGGTCGCGGTTGTGGTCGTCTTGGGGATGATAGCCGCCGGAGCCGTAGTTGCCACCATAGCACCGGTCTTGTTCATCGTTGTAGTAGTTGCCGCGGGTTTGGGGCTCGCGGTACTGGTTTCCATAGCCACCATTTGTACCGCCATAGCCTTGGCTGCCAAACTCGCCACGACCAGCGCCGCTATCTTCATTTTCGCGGCGCTCATGGTCGCGATACATATCGGTGGTGCTGTTGCTGGCGTCGTCCACATTGCTGTTGCCAGCTACATTGGTTAATGCCTGCTTTCTGCTGTCCGATTTCTTGTCTTTGTCTTTGCCGCTAGCTTGTGCCATGGTAGGCTGCTTCTTGTCTTTGTCCGTCGAAGACTTAGCGTTGTTCTTTGAGGATGACGCCTTCATATCGGCCGGATTAGCTTCCTTATTTTGCTGGTTGCCTTTCTCGCCCGTTACAGCGCCTTTGCCTACGCTCATTTCCGAGTTAGCCAGCGACTGGCTAGACACGGCATTCTTCTCTTTATCGTCGCCGGATTTCATGCCTGGGGTTTCTGGCTGATTGGGATTGTTCGCCAATGTCTGGCTGGCGTCGGCACCCATCTTAGCATCCTGCCCCGTTTTGTTGGTGAGGGAAGTATCGTTCGACGAATTATTATCCTGGTTGTTCTGGTTTTTCTCTTTTGTTTCCATGGTGTGGGGGTGGGTTTGGTGAGAAAATAGGTGGGTGGATGTATATTTTTATACGCGCCGGTTTCTCTCTGAGTTAAGTTTAGGCTTAGAAAAATCTTGGCTTATCCTCTTCACGAACAGCAAATTCCAGTGTTGTAGCCTACCTCGCTACAGCTAAGCTGCATCATATTCCGACCACGATTTCGTCTGCTTCTGGTGCAGCAGCGAATACAGAAATACCCGTAGATTTACCCTCGATTCGCTAACTCAACCATTACCATTGCATCCCATGAAAACGGGTACCGTAAAATTCTTCAACGAAGCCAAAGGCTACGGCTTCATCGTGCAGGATGATACCAACCAGGAAATTTTTGTACACCAAACCGGTCTGATTCACGAAATCCAAGAGAACGACCGAGTTTCTTTCGATGTCATCGACGGCAAGAAAGGCCTGAACGCCGTGAAGGTAGAGCGCATCTAAGCGGCTCACTTTTTGGCTGACTGCCAACAAAAAAGCGCCCCGGCTCACGTGAGCCGGGGCGCTTTTCATTTATGCAGGGTAGGTAGTTAGAAGCGTACTACTGAGCGGTAGGGCTTTTTACTACGCGCACGCCTACCGCCATGATATCGGGTAGCTGATCCTGGCGCATGTACTGCTCCAGCATCACTTTGTAGGTACCCGGCTGGTGGAACTGCTGGCGTGGCAAAGCCAGAAACTGGTGGTCGAAGATGTCGCCGGCGCCGCTACCCAGTGGCTCGCCGGTTTGCGGGTCCATCAGAATCATCTGGTGCAGGAGCCGCGAAATCTGCTTACCGTCGGGGCCTATCAGTGTGTGCCGCACATACAGGTTGTAGTAGCCGTACGACGACGTGTTGCGCACATTGAAGTACACATCATACCGCTGCGTAGTATCCTCAATCTGAAACTCGAACGTGGGCTTTTCCTGTACCGCCCACGTGCGGTCATCAAAATCGAGGTTTTTCTCAAACACCTGATCGGGGTTACAGGCTGCCAGTAAGGTTACCAGCACTAGCCCCAATAGCAACGATGGAAAACGAAAATAACAATGCATACAGGAATTAGGAAGCCGCAGGAGGGGTAGGAGGTGTGGGCGCATCGCCGCCCGTACGACCGGGCCGGTCGCCGCGCCGACGGTTGCGGTCGTCGCGGTGGCGGGGGTTGCCATTGGGGCGAGCGGAGGCTTCACCGCCGTCGGGTGAGGCCGTACGGGGCGGGCGCCGGTCGTTGTTGGAGCGGGGCGGACGTTCCTCGCGGGGGGCACCACCTTCTGGGGTAGGGCGCCCATCGGGGTTCTGAGGACGTTCTGCTTTGTCGCCTTTTTCGCCGCGGCCGCGGTTGTTGCGGCGGTTCAGCGGCTTGGCAGCCGCGCCACGCGGCCGGCGGCTTTCTTCCGATGCTCCGGCTGCCTCGCCAGCTGAGGGGGTGGGCGCCTCAGTATCGGGTGCGGCCAGCCGGGGTGGCCGGTCGCCGCCACGGGTGCGCTCGGAGCGCTCTAGTCGCTCCGTTCGTTCGGACCGTTCAGGACGCTCTGAGGTAGCCGACCGGGGCGGACGCGCCGGGCGGGCCGTAGCATCCGCTTCGCCAACGCCACCTTTGCGTTTGCGCTTGCCGCGTTTGGAGGCGGCAATCTTATCGTCGAGGCGGTCGAGGCTACCCTCTACGATGGCCGAGAGGTCGGGCGCTTTGTCTTCCTCGCGCACGGGGGGCAGCAGGTTCTCGGGCTTTTCACCGCGCTTGTTCATCTCCTGCACTTCGCGCACGCGTTCGGTGGGTAGCATCACCCAGTTGTTGTCGCCACGGAAGGCAAACCACATGCGCTTCTTGAAGATGTCGGTCTTCTGCAAAAACGCGTCGCCGCGCTCGGTTTGCAAGGGGCGCTGCACCTGCGGAATGTCCTTCAGGGCATCGAGGTAGGTGTCTAGCTCGTAGTTCAGGCAGCACTTCAGGCGCCCGCACTGGCCCGAAAGTTTGGCGGGGTTCAGGCTGAGGTTCTGGTAGCGGGCCGCAGTAGTGCTCACGCTCTTGAAATCGGTGAGCCAAGTGGAGCAGCACAGCTCCCGCCCGCACGAACCGATGCCGCCCAGGCGGCCGGCCTCGTGGCGCAGCGAAATCTGACGCATCTCTACCCGCACCCGAAACTCGTCGGCCAGGCGCTTGATCAGGTCACGGAAATCCACCCGGTCGTCGGCGGAGTAGAAGAAGGTGGCGCGGGTACGGTCAGCCTGGTACTCCACGTCGGAGAGCTTCATTTTCAGGCGCAGTTCTTCTACCACCGAGCGGGCCCGGAACATGGTACCGGTTTCTAGGTCGCGCACGGCTTCCCAGCGCTCCACGTCGTCGGGCGAGGCAATGCGCAGGATGTTGCGGATTTCCTTGCTGTCGGTGGGCACCTTTTTCTTCTTCATTTGCAGGCGCACCAGCTCGCCTTTCAACGACACGTGACCCAGGTGCCAGCCATTGCCGGCCGCTTCTATCACCACGGCATCACCTGTGGTGAGCGGGAGGTAGGAAGCGTTGCGGTAGAAGTCTTTACGACCACCTTTGAAACGGATTTCGACAATATCGAAGCCCTTAAAATCACTGGGCAGGTCTACGTCCTGGAGCCAGTCGAATACATTTAGTCGGTTGCAGCCGCCAGAACTACAGCTCCCTTTGGAGCCACAGCCCCCAACGGACGTAGTAGAGCAGCCGCCCCCGGAGGAACAGGAAGTGCAAGCCACGGCTAATAATCTATCTATGATGAGGCGGCCTAAAGCCGCACGAAATCGGGTTTCAACAAAGATACAGAATTAGAGGGTACGGGGGTAAGCCGTCTATTTTGGGGTGAACTACGCCGAAAAGTAATCTTGTAACCAGCAGCCTGCCCTACCCCGTACGCACGGCAACTGTGCACAACTGCCTATACTTGCAGCACCAACCTACACTACTCTTTCTCGCACCATGAGCCAACTCACCATCCGTAGCCTCGCTGAACTCCTGCAACACGAAGGGCAGGATTTGGGCATTTCGGACTACTTCACCATCACCCAGGAGCAGATCAACCAGTTTGCCGCTGCTACCCTCGACCACCAGTGGATTCACGTGGATGCCGAGCGGGCCAAAACGGAGTCGCCGTTTGGGGCGCCCATCGCGCACGGCTACCTTACTGTCTCGCTCCTACCCTACTTCTGGAACCAGATTATCGCCATTGAAAACCTGAAGCTCCAGGTGAACTACGAAATAGAGCAGTTGCGCTTCAACCAGCCCGTACTCGTGGATAGCCAAGTGCGTTTGTATGCCAAATTGCTATCCGTGAAAGATTTGCGCGGCGTCGCCAAAGCCCGCATTGAGGTAAAGATGGAAATCAAAGGCCAGAAGAAACCCGCGTACAACGGCGTGATTACGTTTCTGTATCATTTCATGTAACCGTTTTTTCTCTTGTCATCCTGAGCGGAGCGAAGGACCCTCTCACGGCAGAACGACTGGCGCACCAACGACTCGTTCTACCGTGAGAGGGTCCTTCGCTCCGCTCAGGATGACAGGTGGTAACAATGACAAGAGTAAAAGATTACCCTTCCACCAACGCCGCGCACTGCTGCGCTATTTCCAGCTCCTCGTTGGTGGGCACCACCAACACCTTCACTCGTGACTCAGGCAGATTGATTTCGCGCAGGCCGGGCGCGCGGGTCTGGTTCTTGACTTCGTCGAGCTGAACGCCGAAGAACTCTAGATGCTGGCAAGCCAGTTGGCGCACCAGCGAGTCGTTTTCGCCTACCCCGGCCGTGAACACCAGCGCATCGAGGCCGTTGAGCACGGCGGCGTAGGCACCAATGTATTTGCGGATGCGGTAGGCGTAGAGGTCGTAGGCCAGTTGGGCGCGGGCGTCGCCTTGGTTGAGGGCGGCCGTGATGTCGCGCATATCGCTGAAGCCGGTGAGGCCCAGCATGCCACTTTCCTTGTTCAGCAAATTGCTGACTTGCGCGGGCGTGTAGTGCAGTTCCTGCAACAGATGGAACACCACCGAGGGGTCCAGGTCGCCGGAGCGGGTGCCCATCACCAAGCCCGCCAACGGCCCGAAGCCCATGCTGGTATCCAAAGATTGATTGCCCCGCACGGCGGCCATGCTGCACCCGTTGCCCAGGTGAATGGTGATGAGGCGGGCATCGGGCTTGCCTAGGTAGGCGGTGGCTTGCTCGGCCACGTATTTGTGGCTGGTGCCGTGGAAGCCGTACACCCGGATACGCTGCTCAGTGTACAAGGCTTCGGGTAAGGCGTAGCGGAAGGCGTATTCGGGTAGGGTTTGGTGAAAAGCCGTATCGAACACCGCCACTTGCCGGGCTTGCGGGAAGATGCGCTCGGCTACCTCAATGCCCACATAGTTGGCAGGGTTATGCAGGGGCGCCAGGGCAAACAGCCGCCGAATTTCCGCCTTCACTTCCTCATCAATAAATGTAGTAGCGGCAAAGCTCTCCCCGCCGTGTACCACGCGGTGGCCTACTACCCCAATTTCAGTAGGGTCGCGAAGCACGCCGGCGGTAGGGTCCGTGAGCAGGCGCACCACTTCGCGCAGGCCGGCCTCGTGGTCGGGTAGGGCTAGTGTGAGCTGCTGGGTGGTGGAGTCGTTGGCTTCATTGAACACCTTGTGGGTGATGGTGGCATTGTCGGCCCCGATGCGCTCTACCAGCCCGCTGCACACCGGCTGCTCGGTAGGCCAGCGAAACAGTTGATACTTGATGGAGCTGCTGCCGCAGTTGATAACGAAGATGTTCATGGGTGGTAAAATCACTCTTAAAGTGTATCTGTCGCTGTGCAACGCTAATCTAATAACGACAACTACGTTGCAATCTTTATCTTGCTAACTATTGAATAGAAGTACTACTATTCACCTTGAATTTCAATCAGCACTATTTCTTCCAGCTTGAGAGAACAGACCAATGAAACTAGCGCTCGGTTATTTAACATCTAGTATTTCTATAATATTTATTTCTTGGATTATTGGACTTATTATCAGTGCCTTTATAAAAGAAACATATTTTTATAAAAACAAATTATCAAATCTAAATTTCATCAGAGATGAAGACACAAACAGAAATATTGGACTCTACATTATCAAGTGGATTATAAAGAACACATTTTTTAAATTTTTTAATCAAAAGCTAAAGCTTAACGGAAGAATTACTGCTTCAGAACTAAAGATTTTACGTTACGAAATGACCAAATCTGAAATAGATCATTTGATTGCCTTCGTATTCGTTTTACCTTTTGTCCTTTTTAAAATATTCAATCAGCAATACTTATTTGCTACAATCCTCATGATTGTAAATACGCTCATGAACTTATACCCTTCTCTGTTACAACAGCAAAACAAAAGAAGAATTGATAAATCAAGGCTACTATCTTTAAAGCAACAAAATACTTACTCCTGATAATAGTAATACATTTATTTAACTATCATATTGCCGATTCTTTCTTATCCTTACCAGGCACTACCTTCTTCACTACCCCTACTATCTTTTCAATAACAAACCCAACAGCCAACCCGAAAATACCGCACGCTAATACCTTCGCCAGCCAAGCTATTGCTGGTATGTTGGCTAGAGAATGTTCTAGCTCGTGCAGCAAATGGGCGGTGAACGGAATGCCGTGGGCAATAATTTCGGCGCCTACCCACAGCATGGCAGCCGTACCCACGTACCCCAGGATGAGTAGAAACTTCGGCATAAACTTCACCATGCCGCGCCCGATGCTTTGGACGGTAGGGCTGTAGTCGCCTTTGGCAAAGTGCACGCCGATATCATCCATTTTCACGATGAGGCCCACGAAGCCGTAGACTCCTACCGTAATAAATACGGCTACGGCCAACATCACCAGAATCTGGTTTGTGATGGGCTGGCCGGTTACCTGGCTGTAGGCAATGGCCATAATTTCGGCAGACAGAATAATATCGGTGCGTACGGCGCTGGCTACCCGCTGCTTTTCCAGTTCCTCGGGCGTAATAACTTTTACGTCTTCGCTTTCAGGATTTGCCTCGTGGCTTTTGCTGAACATGGAATGCACCTTTTCGTATCCTTCGAAGCACAGATACGCGCCGCCTACCATCAGAATGGGCGTAATGGCCCACGGAGCGAAATAGCCGAGTAGCAAAGCCGCTGGGCTTAAAATCAGCAGCTTGTTAATCAGTGACTTCTTGGCAATCTGAAAGATAATAGACAGCTCGCGGGATGGGTCGAGCCCTACCACATACTTGGGCGTAACGGCCGTATCGTCAATCACGATGCCGGATACTTTGCCGGTTGTCTTGGCTATCTGGGTAGGCACATCATCTAAACTGGCTGCACTGGCCTTCACCAAGGCCGATATATCATCTAGTAAGGCAAAAAATCCGGAGGGCATACAGTGTTGATGGAGGGGTGTAGGTATGTTTTGAGAACGGCGGTAGTATTCTCAATTGAATTTTCTAGAACGTCATGCTGAGCGCAGCCGAAGCATGACGTTCGTTTGCTTTGTGCTTGCACAAGCAGCAGCAAGTTACAGGGAACGGCAGCATTTCAGCTATTCCTTTCTGCGCGAGGCCTGCATCAGCCCTTACCCCTGCTGCGCCTGAATAGCCGTAATAATCACGGTATTCAGAATATCATCTACGGTGCAGCCGCGGCTGAGGTCGTTTACGGGTTTGTTGAGGCCCTGCAACACGGGGCCAATGGCCAGGGCACCAGTTTCGCGCTGCACGGCTTTGTAGGTGTTGTTGCCGGTGTTGAGGTCGGGAAAGATGAGCACGCTGGCCTGGCCCGCTACTTCGGAGCCGGGCAGCTTCTGCCGGCCCACCAAGGGGTCCACGGCGGCATCGTACTGAATGGGACCTTCCACTTTCAGGTTGGGGCGTTTTTCGCGGACCAGCTGGGTGGCCTTGCGCACTTTGTCTACATCGGCGCCCTCGCCGGACGTACCCGAGGAGTAGGACAGCATGGCTACCCGCGGCTCGATGCCAAAGGCTTTGCTGCTGTCGGCGGAGGCCATGGCAATTTCAGCCAGCTGCTCGGCGGTGGGGTTGGGGTTCACGGCACAGTCGCCGAATACGGCCACGCGGTCGGGTAGGCACATAAAGAACACCGACGACACCACCGACATGCCCGGCTTGGTCTTGATGAACTGCAACGCCGGCCGAATGGTGTGCTGGGTGGTGTGCACCGCCCCCGACACCATGCCGTCGGCGTGACCTTTGTACACCATCATCGAGCCGAAGTAGGATACATCGCGGAGCAGGTCGCGGGCCATATCCTGGTTCACGCCCTTGGCCTTGCGTAGCTCGTAGAAGGTCTCCACGTACTCGGGGTAGTGCGGCGACTGCGCCGGGTCTACTACCTGCACGTGGCCCAGCGGCAGGTTTAGGCCCAGGCGCTTCACGGAGGCCGCTACCTCGTCGGGGTTGCCCAAGATGGTAAGGTCTACCACTTCCTGGCGCAGCAGGTGGGCGGCGGCTCGCAGGATGCGGTCGTCGTTGCCTTCGGGTAGCACAATGTGCTTGCGCTGGCGCTTGGCCCATTGCAACAAGCGGTACTGAAACATGTGCGGCGTGATGCCCTCGGAGCGGAAGCTCACCATCTTTTCCTCCAGCGCCTCCCTATTCACGTAGCGCTCGAAGGTGTTGATAGCCAGCCGAATCTTGCGGGTATTATCGGGCGTGATGCGCGACTTGATGGCCGCCACGCGCGTGCTGGTTTCGAAGGTGCCCGTGGAGACGGCTATAATCGGCACTACCGTTTGCAAACCCTCAATCAGCCGCAACACGGGCGCTTCTGGCTCCGAGCCGGCCGTGAGCACAATGCCCGCCACCCGCGGGTAGCTGGCCGATAGGTTGGCCTGCAACGCACAGATAATGATGTCGCCTCGGTCGCCGGGCGTCACAATCAGTACGTTGGGCTTGAGGAAGTTCAGGAAGTTGGGCACCTGCATGGCCCCGGTCACGAAGTTGTCGACCTGGTTGGTGAGCGACTCCTCCCCAAATAGCAGCTTGGCACCCAGCCCTTCGTAAATCTCGCGCATGGTGGGCTGCGACAACTCTTTCTCAGCCGGTATCACAGCCAAGATTAGTTCGGCGGGCAGTTGGGTTTCCAGCAGTTGGCGCACGTCGTCGAGTTGCTGGGGCGCTACCTTGTTCACGACGATCATCAGCACCTGTACCTCGTTAGTTTCGAAGCTGCGGAGGGTAGTGAGTACGGTGTTGATGATCTGGGCGGTTGGTTTGTCGTCGCCCGAAAGCACTAGGATAACCGGGGCGCCCAGGTTTTTAGCAATCTGGGCATTGTAGCCAAACTCAAACGCCGTACCTGGTCCCACAAAGTCGCTACCCTCCACCACCGTAAAGTCGTAGTTTTCTTCTATCTGCTTGAATTTGTGAATAATGGTGTCGATAATTTCGCCTTGGCCGTTGGTTTCAATCAGCCGCAATACCTCCGGGCGGGTATAGGCATAGGTGTCTTCGTAGGCAATGGGCAGCTTGAAATGTTGCAGCACCGTTTGCAGGCGTATGTCCTTCTTTTCGCGCGGGCTTGCATCAATAATAGGCTTGAAGTAGCCAACTTTCTGTGCTTTGCTGAGTAGCATATTCACTAAGCCCAAGGCTATCAGGGATTTGCCGCTATACGGTTCGGCCGTGGCGATGAAGACAGTTTTGGTCATGAACAAGACAGCATGAAAGTGTGAGCAGGAAAGGGTAGTGCCAGATAGGACTGCACCGACCAGGTAGCGCCCGAAGGTATGGCAGCCTCTCTTACGCAACCGACCAGGCCAAGGGTACGGCGTGGTAGCGGCTTAGATGCGTTAAGGCTGAAGCGCTAGTCTATGAAGCTCCTTTGTGCAGCAATGTTACTTCAAACGCTGTTTGTCAACTTCAACATACGCCATAGCCCGCAGACCCCGTCCTAACCCACTAGAACACCAAAAAGCCCTACCCAGCATTGCACTGGGTAGGGCTTATAGGCTAGAAAAACAGTGTACTCAAACTACCGCACCCGACCGCGGCTACCGCCGCCTTGCCCAAACGAGCGGCCACCCTCGTTTTGCTCGCTACGGCCGACTGGCAGCTCCTGCATCTGCTGGCGCTGGGGTGCTGCCTGCTGGCGTTGCGGCACTTGCTCTGTCCGCTGCCACTGACCTTGGCTTTCGCGCTGCCGGACGGGCTGACGCTCCGGCTGCATACCACTGCTTTGCCCTACCCGACCACGGCCGCCGTAGCTGCCCCACGCGGAGCGCTCAGGGCTACCAGTAGCGGCCTCCCCAAAACGCTCCTGACGCTCTGGCCGTTGCGCGGGGTAGGCGCGGCCAGCATCGGCTAGGGTACGCGGCTGGTTGTAGCTGCTTCTGTCCCGCGAGTCCCGCGTGGCGCCGTACTCGGGGCGGTTGTCGGCGCCGGCACTCACTACCCTACCCCGCTCCCGGCTGCGGTAGTCGCCGCGGTTGTCTGCGCCATTGTCAAAGCGACGCTCCACGTTGCGCGGTGCATCGGCGCGGCCGGCGCGAACATCGGGTCGGTAAAAGCCGAGAGAGTTTTGCTGCATCGCCACGCGGCCTGGGCGGTTCACGTTGCTCACGTTGTAGACGTTCACGCGGTTGCGGGTCACGGCCTCCAGCTCGCTCCGGCGCGGGCCGGTCACATACGTGCGGTTGTTCTGCACGTAGGTGTTGTTGATGATGGTGGTATTGTTGATGATGGTGACGTTGCGGGCGGGCCGCACATAGTAGTCGTGCCAGCGCGGGCTCACCACGTACTGCTGCGGTACAAACACCCAGGCCGTATTAGGCACCACATAACGCGGCCCGAAAGACACGTTGATGTTTACGCTGGGTCCCAGCGGTGCCCAGCCGTAGTAGCCGCCGCCGCTGCGCCAGCTCACCCAGGCTGGTCCCCATTCGGTGCCGGGCAGCCAGCTCCAGCCGTAGTAATCGGAATAGCGCCAGCGGCCGTAATGGAAGGGCGCCCAGCCCCAATCGTAATTCGACACCCAGGTGTTGCCGTATTCCGTCATGGCCCAGTAGCCGTTAGTGCTATAGGGTTGGAAGTCGGGGCCGACGTTGGGCAGCCACACATAACCATAATCGGGGTCTTGCACCCAGCGGCCGTAGGGACTCAGCTCGTCGTAGAAGGTTTGGTACGTGACGCTGACGCTGGGCTGCGCCGCAGCCAGCCGAGGAGTCAGCGCACTCAGCACCAACCCCAGCGCCCAAACCAGACCGCTTCTTTTTAGTAAGGTTATCATGGAAATAAGAAGTTAAAGCGTGAGAGCAGCTTGGCTGGGGGGCAGGCCGTACGTCCTGTCTCCTACCCTAGTAAGCGCTTATTTCTTAGACAACTCAAATCCTGTACCGTTTAATTGCTATTCCACTTACTTCGGAGCGCCCGCTAGTGTATACACCCGAATTTCTTTTGGCAGCAGCACGTAAGCGTATTGTTCGCTCACCAATACCTGCTGCACATCGGTCGTTGGCAAGGGTAGGGCGCGGTCTGTGAAGTTGTAGAGGTGGAAGAAGTGCAGGGCGTTGTCGGCCACGTAATACAGCTCATCTCCCAGAAACCCTACATAGCTTAATCCTGTGAAGGGCAGTTTTTTGCGGTAGTTGCCCAGGTTATCAAACACCAAAATGCCCCCTACCCTATCCACCAGATATACGTTGTTCTGATACTGCCGCAGGAAACGAAAATCCGGCTTGCTCCTACCCACCAGCAAGTCCATGGGCGTAGTGATGGTAGGGCGCTGCTGGTTCAGGTCGAACTGCTCCAAGGCAATGTTGCTTTCATCGAACAACCACAAGCGCTCATCGGGCGCAATGGTAGCGACGCGGATAGTGCCATCCAAAAAATCGGCGGTGCGCACCTGCGTGAGCGGGGCTAGAAACCGGTCGAGCAGCAGCAGTTGCTGGCGGTCGTCGTAGAAGGCCAGAATCTTGGTGGTATTCCAGGCTTCAAGTTGGGCAATGTGCCCCGGCAGGGCCGGCGAGTAGGTGTTTAGGGCCTGACCTTCAGCGCCTAGCTGCACAATGTTGTTCTGCCGGTCTACCACGTAGAGCGTGCCGCGCCTGTCGAGAGAGGCCACGCCGGTGGTGGCCAGTTTGATAGTGCGCACCAGCGCCCAGCCCTCGGCCGCCGAGGCAATGGGGGTAGGCACGGCCGTAGTAGTAGGCACCGGCACCGGCTTACTGGGCGGCGCCACCGACCCAGCCGTGGGTACGGTGGTTTGCCCTACCCCCAGCAGCGGTAGCACCAGGACAATAGCCAGTAAAAGGCAGTTAATCAGCTTGTTCGAAGTATCGCAAAGCCAGGGTTTCGCCATCATATACCGCGTAGGAGCAATAATTGACCCACTCACCAAGATTAATATAGCGGCTGCCGGGGGCTACTTCTACGTCGAGAGGCAGATGGCGGTGGCCGAAAATATAATACTCGTGGTGGTGGTGGTGCTCCAGCTCCCGGCAGTATTGCAGCAGCCACTCCTCGTCGCCTTGGTACACCTCTTCAACCTTGGTATTCTGAATGCGGCTCCGACGGCTCCAGCCATTGGCAATACCGATACCCAGATTGGGGTGGACACGCGCAAACAGCCACTGCGATATGGGCGAAGCAAACACGCGCTTCAGCACCTTATACACGTAATCCTTCGGCCCAAGCCCGTCGCCGTGGCCCATATGAAACTCGTGACCACCAATGCGCTGGCTCACCGGGTGGCGGTGAATGGGAATACCCAACTCCTCCGTAAAATAATCGAACATCCACATGTCGTGGTTGCCGGTGAAGAAGATGATAGGGATGCCTGCATCCGTCAGCTCGGCCAGCTTGCCCTGCAACCGGATAAACCCGCGCGGAATGGCATGGCGATACTCAAACCAGAAGTCGAAGATGTCGCCTAGCAGGTAGATGGCGGCGGCATCGGGAGCTACCTTATCCAGCCAACGCACAATCTTGCGTTCCCGCGCCAGAGAGCTGGCTACGGTAGGCGTGCCCAAGTGAAAATCGGAAGCAAAGTACACCCGGCGGCCGGGGGGTAGGGCCAGATCAGGCAGGCGAGGTGGCGTCATCCAGTAAGAACAGCACGAGGCTGCGCGGGCCGTGGGCACCGAGCACCAGCGTTTTTTCAATATCAGCCGTGCGGCTGGGGCCGGTAGTTAAGGAAATCATCGAAGGTAGCTTGTCGCCATGCTGCTCGCGCACCCGCGCTAGGCCATCGCCAATATCGGCTACCACCTGCGAGGTGCGGGCCAGCACTAGGTGCTGATCGGGGTAGATACTGAGCCGGCGGCCGCTGGCCGTGGCGGCACTCACCAGAATGCTACCCGTGCGGGCTATCAGCGCCTCGCAAGTGGTCAGGCCCGCATCGGCGTTACTGATAAAGTCGGTTTCGTCGCCCGTGAAGACGATTCCACCTTGGTGCAGCAACTTTTTCAGCTCCGGCTCCCACACGAATAGGTTATTCAGCTCTTTCTCCTTTTTATAGATAAAAAGCTGATCGAAGAAATGCTCCTCCGACTCGCAGTAGTAAAACTCGCCCCCTATGCGCCGGAAGCTCTCCACGAAGGCAATATCCAGCTCCTCAGCGGGTACCCGCGGGTGCAGCGGCATCCCAAAATCGGGCGCGGGCGGCTGTGGGGCCGGCTTTTGCACTGCCTCCCGAATGCGGCGCAACAGAATATCACGAGACGACTCAGCCATGCAACAAAGGTAAGGGCTTCTGTATAGTGTTCTGTCAGCGTGAGGCAATTTGTCTGTCATCCTGAGTAGCGCGAAGGACCTTATCCCCGTTGAACGAGTCGTTCGTACGCTTGTCGTTCTTGTGTGAGAAGGTCCCTCGTTGGGCTTAGGATGACAGTTTACTTCGGATAAGTGTTTGAATGCAGAAAACCAGTGCCTTCTACAAGACACTGGTTTTCTGCATTTACAAATATACTGATACGCTACACGGGCGTTACAGCGCCACCACTAGGAATATCGGCGGAGCGTGGACCGTTGTCGGTCTTGTCGTCGATGCCGGGTAGGTTCATGTCGGGCAGGTCGTCGCCGAGGGCTATGGGGTGCTCGTCTTTCAGCTCACTTAGCGTTTCGCTGCGGTCGGTGCCGGCCATGTGCGCTTGGTAGCTGGTCTGGGCGCCATAAGGGCGCGGACCAACCAAACGCTCTAGGTCGTCCTGCAACAGCACTTCCTTAGCCAACAGCTCCTGCGCAATGGTTTCCAACTCCGTGTTGCGCTCGGTCAGCAGGTTCTTGGTGCGGGCGTAGGCGGCTTCAATAATGCTGCGTACTTCCTCGTCAATCATCTGCGAGGTAGCTTCCGAGTAGGGTTTCGAGAAACCGTATTCATTCTGCCCCTTCGAGTCGTAGTAGGAAATGTTGCCCAGCTTGGGGTTCATGCCATACATCGTCACGATGGAGTAAGCCATCTTCGTGATGCGCTCCAAGTCGCTGAGCGCGCCGGTCGAAATTTTACCGAAGATCAACTCTTCGGCGGCGCGGCCACCTAGGGCCATGCACATTTCGTCGGTCAGCTGCTCGGTGTTGTATAGGAACTGCTCGCGGGGCAGGTATTGGGCGTAACCCAAAGCCGCTACCCCACGGGGCACAATACTCACCTTCACCAATGGGTCAGCGTGCTCCAGGAACCAACCGGCAACGGCATGGCCGGCCTCGTGGTAGGCTACGATACGCTTCTCATCGGGCGATATAATTTTATTTCTCTTCTCCAAGCCACCAATCACGCGGTCGATGGCGTCGGTGAAGTCCTGCATGCCTACATTCTTCTTGTCGCGGCGGGCTGCAATAAGGGCAGCTTCGTTGCAGACGTTGGCAATTTCGGCACCAGCAAAACCAGGCGTCTGGGCAGCCAGCTTCTTCGCTTCTACGTCGTCATTCAACGTAATCGGCTTCAAGTGCACATTGAAAATCTGCGTGCGGCCGTTAATGTCTGGCTTGTCAATGCTGATCTGACGGTCGAAACGACCGGGACGCAGCAGGGCCGAGTCTAGCGTATCGGGGCGGTTGGTGGCTGCCAGGATAATAACACCCGAGTCGGTACCGAAGCCGTCCATCTCTACCAGCAGCGAGTTAAGCGTGTTTTCGCGCTCGTCGTTGCCGCCGGGTACGTTGCCACGCGAGCGGCTACGGCCAATGGC
The DNA here is from genome assembly GCF_019334315.1 of Hymenobacter profundi. GTDB lineage: Bacteria > Bacteroidota > Bacteroidia > Cytophagales > Hymenobacteraceae > Hymenobacter > Hymenobacter profundi. The sequence goes on along the minus strand of NZ_JAHWGL010000049.1, from coordinate 13,032 downwards.
GTCAATCTCGTCGATGAAGATGATACAGGGCGCTTTGGCTTTGGCTTGCTTGAATAGGTCGCGCACACGGGCAGCGCCTACCCCTACAAACATCTCCACAAAGTCGGAACCTGACAGGGAGAAGAAAGGAACATCGGCTTCGCCAGCTACAGCTTTAGCCAGCAGAGTTTTACCCGTACCGGGAGGACCTACTAGCAGCGCGCCTTTCGGAATCTTACCACCAAGCACTGTGAACTTGGAGGGGTTACGCAGAAATTCTACGATTTCCTCTACTTCTTCCTTGGCTTCTTCCAGGCCAGCCACGTCCTTAAACGTCACTTTCACCTTATCACCGCCTTCAAACAGGGCTGCACGAGATTTACCAATGTTGAAAATCTGACCACCGGGACCACCGGCTCCGCTCATGCGGCGCATTAGGAACCAGAAACCCACGAAAAGCAGAATCAAAACACCCCAAGTGCTGATGTACTGGCCATAGCCCTGATCAGTCTCAATGTCCAGCCCGATTTTTTTCTGACCGGCCGGCAAGTCAGCCTGTAGCTTGTCCAAATCGTCTTTAAACGACTTGCCGTCCACTACTGGAAAGTAGTACTGCGGCGCGTTGGCACTAGAGGCACCCAGTCCCGGCCGACTACGCGAATCGCGGTTGGCCACGTTTTTCTGGGCAGCCTCGCGCGTTAGCGTCACCTGCACCAGCTTGTCGTTGAGCAGGGTAATTTTACTTACTTCGCCAGCTGCCAACAGCTGCTCGAAGCGTTGTTGATTGATTTTGGTAGCGGAATTGGTGCCGGTGAAGTAGACCACCCCAAGGATGAACACCACCAGCCCCAGCAACACCCACAACTGCATTCCCGGCCGCGGCGCGGGGGAAGGAAGCGTAGGTTTTTTCTTTTTGGGCGTTGGATCAGGCATGAACTAGAAATGCTAAAGCGAAAAACATAGGCGGAACACGCCGCCAGCGCTAAATGTTCGGGGTAGCAGCACGTAACTTACTGAGCGGCGGCTTCTTCCTCCACGTAGGTAATTTCGGCGTCGCCCCACAACTCTTCCAGCGCGTAGAACTGGCGCCGGTCGCGCAGGAAAATGTGTACTACTACGTCTACGTAATCCAGCAGCACCCACTCACGGTTGGTACGGCCTTCCATTTGCCAGGGCTGCTGGCCAGTTACTTTCTCTACTTCCTCTTCTACGGAACGCGCCAGCGCGTCTAGTTGCGTGTCAGACGAAGCGGAGCAAATCACGAAATAATCAGCTACGGCATTCTTCAACTCTTGCAGGTTGAGCACGACGATGTCGACGCCTTTCTTGTCCTGCATGCCGCGCACTACAATATCTGCCAATATGTCCGAATCCTGCCGAACCGGGGTACTTTTCATCAAGGTATTATTAGGTTTGAACGTCACAACATACGAATAAAGACGTGGAGGAACTTGCCCCCCAAACGCTTTTCACGGGTCAACAGCTGCTTTGGCTGCCCGAATGCGCATCCACAAACACGGAAGCCCATAATCTTGTAGTCAAAAACAGCGCCACCGACGGCTGTACCATCATTACCGACAATCAGACCGCTGGCCGGGGACAACGCGGCAACCGCTGGGAGGCGGCGGCCGGCGAAAACCTGACGCTTTCGGTGGTCTGGCGCCCCACGTTTCTGGCCGCTACCGACCAGTTTCAGCTGAGCCGGGCCGTAGCCCTCGCCGTGCACGACTGGGCTGTTACCTTACTCGGGCCAGACCCAGCCCTACGCCTCAAGTGGCCGAACGATCTGTATTTCGGTACGCAAAAGCTGGGGGGGATACTGATTGAGAACACGCTCAGCGGCGCAAAGATTCAGCATAGTATTATAGGAATTGGCTTAAATATCAATCAACAGCATTTTGCAGTGCCTACTGCTACCTCAATGGCCTTGCTTACGGGTAGGCCACACGCGCGGCCCGCGCTGGCTGCCCGGCTCTTGGAAAGCCTGGAAGCACGCTACCTGCAACTACGCGCCGGGCACGTAGCACAACAACAGCAGGACTACCTGCATGTGCTGTATCGCTACCAGCAACCAGCCTTATATGAGGTGGCAGGACAAGCAGTAAGCGGCCGGATTGAAGGAGTCGACCCTACCGGTCGCCTATTGGTTCGCATCGACCACGAGCTGCGGGCGTTTGGGTTGCAGGAAATTGTCTATCGATAAAGTACTGTGTGCTTCTGCATAGAGTAGTAGACGTGGTAGGGTAGAAAATACTTTATTCTAGTCCAAAACTTGTGAAGCACTACCGCACATTTGAGGTGTTTATATCTGAATTGTCGATTATTTTAGGGAGTTCATCTAAAATTTAGATTTTATCTGTCATAATGCGCAACCTTTCGGCTACAATTAGCATCTAAGACAGTAACAAGCCTACTGAATAAGGCGTAACGCTGGTCTGGCGTGCTTGTTGTACTACCCATTCTAGTAAAATCCATCTTTTTCATTTCAACCGACAATTCCTACCCGTCGGTTTCAACCCTGCCCGATGCCATGAACACTTTTACACGACTTTTTTTGGTTGGCTTGTTTATGAGCGTGCGGCTAACGCTGCTGGCGATGCCCGTTACCGCGCAGTCGTCGGTGACGCCGCCTGCCACCACTACTAGCGCCAACGAAAGCGCCCGTTCCCTGACTTCTACCCTTAGCCTCTACCCCAACCCGGCTCGCGGCATGGTAATGGTTTCCATCACGCAGAAAGCTGGTCAGGAATACAAGTTGCGCCTGAGTAACATCTTAGGTCGTGAGGTACGCACGGTTGCGTTGCAGCCTGCTCCTGGTGAGTTTTCAATGCCTGTAAACCTGTCGGACCTACCCGCCGGCATGTATTTTTACAGTTTGCTAATGAACGAGAAAGTAGTGAGCACCAAGCGATTAGTTCTTCAAAACTAAGTTACTATCCTTTCTTTTATATATTTAAAAAGCAGTCGGCACCCCGACTGCTTTTTTTATGCCCTACACATTCTAAGGCTCTCTCCGAACGTTAGCCAACACACGGCCCGATTTATTGTCTATTTTTGGCGCTTCGCTACGCTGACTCCTTTAGCTTAACCTTTTTAGTGCTGTGGCGGATGGGGGTCACCTCCATCTTACTTTTACTTCTGTATGCGTTCGTATTCTCGATTGAATAATGTAGCCGGCTGGGCGGTGTTCAGCCTCTCGCTGCTGATGTACCTGCTCACCTTAGAGCCCACGGCCTCGTTCTGGGACTGCGGCGAGTTCATCGCCTGCTCCTACAAGCTGCTCGTGCCCCACCCCCCCGGCGCCCCTACCTTCCTGCTGCTGGGCCGCCTGGTCTCGCTGCTCAGCTTCGGCGACGTCACGAAAGTCGCGGTGCTCGTCAACGGCCTCTCGGCCCTGAGCAGCGCCTTCACCATCCTGTTTCTGTTCTGGTCCATCACGCTGCTGGCCAAAAAGCTCGTGCTGCGCCGCCCCGGCCTGCACGACGACCGCGGCCTGGAGCCTACCCTGGACCAGACGCTGCTCATCCTGGGCGCCGGGGCCGTGGGCGCCCTCTCGTTTGCCTTCTCCGACTCGTTCTGGTTCAACGCCGAGGAAGCCGAGGTCTACGCCATGTCGGCCTTGGGCACGGCCACGGTGGTGTGGCTGATGCTCAAGTGGGAAAACCGCGCCGACGAGGCCGATAGTGACAAGTGGCTGGTGCTGCTGGCCTACGTCATCGGCCTGAGCATCGGCGTGCACCTGCTGAACCTGCTGGCCATCCCCGCCCTGGGCTTTCTCTACTACTTCCGCCGCCAGCCAACCCCCACCTGGGCTGGGGGCATCGCTACCTTGGTTATCAGCTTTGTGCTGGTGGGCGCCATTCTGGTGGGCATCATTCCGGGCCTGCCCACGCTGGCGGGCAACTTCGAGGTATTCTTCATCAACAACCTGGGGCTGCCCTTCAACTCGGGCATCGTGCTGTTTATGTTGCTGCTGGTGGGGCTGATCTGGGTGGGTTTCCGCCAGAGCTTCGTGCGCCGCAGTCAGCTGCTGAACACGTTCATGCTCTGCTTCGTGTTCATTCTGATCGGCTACAGCTCCTACCTGATCGTGCCGATCCGCAGCTCCTACCACCCCACCATCAACGAAAACGACCCGGAGGACGTGCTCAGCTTCGTGAGCTACCTCAAGCGCGAGCAGTACGGCGACCGGCCCCTGCTCTACGGTCCACAGTTCAATGCGCAGGCAGTTAGCCAGCAGGATGGCGCCCCACGCTACGTGCGTCAGGGCGATAAGTACGTGGTGGCCGAGCACCGGCAGGAACTGATCTACCGCGACGAGGACAAGATGCTGCTGCCGCGCCTCTACAGCAACGACCCGCGCCATATTCAGGAATACCAGAAGTGGGTGGATCTACGCGAAGGCGTGAAGCCCACGATGGGCCAGAACCTGTCCTTCCTGTTCCGCTACCAGATGGGGCACATGTTCTGGCGCTACTTCCTGTGGAACTACGCCGGCCGCGAGAGCGACGTGCAGCAGGCCGGCACCTTGTGGCCCACCGAAACGAGCCAGGGCTTGCCCGAGCGCGTGGCCGAGAGCAAGGCTCGCAACCAGTTCTTCGCCATTCCGCTCATCTTAGGGTTGCTGGGCTTGTTCTACCAGGCCCGCCGCGACTCGAAGAACGCCTTGATCGTGGGCCTGCTGTTCGTCTTCACGGGTCTGGCCATCGTCGTGTACCTGAACCAGCCGCCCATTGAGCCTAGAGAGCGGGACTACACCTTCACGGGCGCGACCTATGCCTTTGCCATCTGGATCGGGTTGGGCGTGCTGGCCCTGGCCGACCTGCTGGGCAAAGTCATCAAAGCCGATACGGCCCGCGCCGGCGTGGTGACGCTGCTGGGGCTGCTGGCGCCGGGCCTGCTCGTGGCTCAGGGCTGGGACGACCACGACCGCTCGGGCCGCTACAACTCCGTGGACTCGGCCCGGAACCTGCTCAACAGCTGCGCGCCGAACGCCATTTTGTTCACCAACGGCGACAACGACACCTTCCCCCTGTGGTACGCCCAGGAGGTAGAGGGCGTCCGTACCGATGTGCGCGTGGCCGTACTCAGCTACCTGAACACGGACTGGTACATTGCCCAGATGAAGCGCCGCAGCTATCTGAGCCAGCCCCTACCCATCTCGCTGGATAGCTCGCGCTATGCGCAGGGTACCAACGACTACCTGCCGTACGCCGAGAACCCAAGCGTAGGGGAAGTCAACCTGAAAGATTTCATCCAGCTAGTAGGGCAAAACAGTGACTTGCTGAAGGTCAGCTACGGCGAGGGCGGGCCTACCCTACTGTCCTTCCCCTCGCCTACCTTCTACCTACCCGTAGACACGGCAGCTGTGCTGCAAAGCGGCATTATCCCCGCCGACCGCCGCAATCAGCTCGTGGGAAAAATGGAATTCACTGTCGGCAAGCGGGCTATTGAAAAGAAAAGTCTGGTGATTCTGGACATGCTCGCTACCAACAACTGGAAGCGGCCTATCTATTTCTCCAGCACCGTAGTGCCGTCGGATATGCTGGGCTTGCAGCCGTATTTCCAATTAGAGGGCATGGCTTACCGCATCCTACCCCTACGCGATCCTAACTATTCGCCGAAGAGCAATGATGATGGCTACGTAGAGAAAACGCTGATGTACAACAAGCTGATGAACCAGTTTCAGTACCGAGGCCTCGACAACGCTAGTATTTTCTACGACGAAAACAACCTGCGTTTCCCGGCCAACTACCGCGACAAGTTTGTGCGCCTCGCCAATGCCTACCTCGCCGATGGCGATACGGCTACCGCTAAGAAGGTAGTAGACAAATGCTTGGCAGTGATGCCCGATAAGGCGATTCCGTACGACTACTACACGCCGCAACTGGTGCCCGCGCTGGTAGCAGTAGGCGAGCGGCCCAAGGCCAACCAAATTATGGACGTTATGACCAGTCGGGCGGAGCGGAGCGTAGCGTATTACACCACGCACAACAGCGCCCTGTTTGATCAGGAAGTAAGCCAGGCCTTGATCACGCTGCAAAGCATCTACTTCGCGGCCCAGCAGGTAGGTGACCAGCAACGCGCTAGCAAAGCCATGCAAACCCTAGGGCCATATCTGCAAGGCGGCAGGTAGTATGCTGATTGCTTGACCAGTAAAAACGCAGACAGCCGGTTTCTCTTGCAGAAGCCGGCTGTCTGCGTTTTTACTGATTGTGCTAATACAGCAGAGGATGCCTTTACCGCCGCTTCTTACGTATCCAGTAGTTTATCGCCGTTATATAATCTGTTTAGTGTGAAGCTCTTTCTGCTTTGTCTGCTGAGTCTGCTACCAATTTGCACGCAGGCCGTTCTTCCACCGCGCCACGATTTCAGCGGCCAATACCGCCCTAACGCTCCACAGGCTGATACCCGACGCGAGGCGGACAGCCTGCGGCTATACGTCCGATTTCCGGGGAGGACGCTGCCTGCTGGTCAGTCGCTGTACGTAGCGGTGTGGGCCAGCTACGATGCCAAACAGCCTCTATGGCGGGACTCGGTGCGGCATTTGGCCCGGCAGCTGCGCCAGCGTCCCAACGGCACTTTGCTAGAAGTAAGCCTACCGGTGGCGCGTTTGCAGGCCAATCAGGTTATCAGCGTGCAGCCAGCTCCTACACCCTCCCCCGATGCCAGCAACGAGGCATGGCTGCTGCTCACTGCCAGTCGTTTAACGCGACCTTATGTACTGGTAGACTCGCTGGGCGACCCACTCCTGAGGCGCTACGTGCGCACAAGCGAAACATTCGGTTTAGCTTATTACGGGTTGGAGCGCCCGTTCAAGATCAAGCAATATGACGCAACATTTGCGGCGGCTCTTCCGCCCATGACCAATCCTGCATCAAAACCTACACAGCCCCGCACGCTCACTATCAGTGACACGGTGAATCTTCGGCCGGGCCAATTGGTACGACTAGCCCGACAAGGCATTTATGCCTTGCAAGGTGATGCACGGGAGCCAGCGCTAGGCCTGCTGGCCGAAAATAACGCGTATCCGGAAATAACTACCGCGCCAGAGTTGATCGAGCCGCTTATCTATCTCACTACTTCGGCTGAACGCAAGCAGCTCTACGCGGCCACCGATCCGAAACGGGCCACCGATTTATTCTGGCTGAACATTGCGGGCAATAATCAAAATACGGCTAGGCAGATGATTCGTACCTATTACGGTAGGGTAGCGGAAGCAAACCGCCTTTTTTCAGCGCATAAAGCCGGCTGGATGACTGACCGCGGGATGCTGTATCTGGTATTGGGGCCGCCAGATGCCGTGTATCGGGCGGGCACGGAAGAACGTTGGGTGTACCACGCGCCAGCAATTGCCAGCGGCACATATGTGTTCCGCGCCAAACCCAGTACCTTTGCTCCCGACAACTATGATTTGGTGCGCCGCCCTGAGTATGAAATGCTTTGGTACGCCGCCGTGGACCAATGGAGAAAAGGACTGACCGCCCAAGCCGCCCGGTAACCGAGCGCCGCACCTTCTACGACGAAAATAACCGTCCCGTACCCCGCCGCGACAACCGCGACGAACGCCCCCGTGAGCCCCGCGCCGATGGCGATAAGCCTCGCTACCCTCACCGTCCGGCTGCCGACCGTAGCATTGAGATGCTGTTTGGCTTGCGTCCTATTTTGGAGGCGCTAAACGCCGGTCGCACGCTGGAGAAAATCTTCTTGCTGCGCACTACCAAAAACAGCATCACGCAGGATATTTCGGCTTTGGCTAAGGCCGCAAATATTCCGGTGGCCATGGTGCCGCTGGAAAAGCTCGACGGCCTGACGCGCAAAAATCACCAGGGCGCCGTGGCCTTTGTTTCGCCTATTGACTATGCCCCGCTGGATAATATTGTGGCGCGGCTGTTTGAGGAAGGAAAAACCCCGCTGCTACTGATTCTAGACCGCATTACCGATGTGCGCAACTTCGGCTCCATCGCCCGCAATGCCGAGTGTATGGGTGCCCACGCCATTGTAGTGCCCAGCCGCGGCGCTGCCCAGATCAACGGCGATGCGCTCAAAACCTCGGCCGGTGCCCTCAACCTTATTCCGGTGTGCCGCGAGCCAAACCTAAAGGACACCATCCGTTTCCTTCACGATTCGGGCATTCAGGTAGTAGGCTGCACCGAAAAGGCCGAAGACAGCCTGGAAACAGGCGCCGTAGACCTCACCGGCCCCGTAGCTATTCTGATGGGTAGCGAAGAAGACGGCATCTCGCCCGAGTACCTGCGCCTCGCCGATCATACCATCCGTATTCCGATGGCTGGGCAAATCAGCTCCCTCAATGTGTCTGTTGCCAGCGGTATTATGTTATTTGAAGTGTTGCGGCAACGGTTGGCAGTTAAAAATTAAAGTAATGCCAAATAAAGAGCGGCCACCTGTAATGCACAGGTGGCCGCTCTTTATTTGTACAAGGTTGATTAATTATAGCCTACCCCTTTTTTCGATTTCACGTCAGCTACGAAGTCTTTCACACGCTGCTCCTCAGTGCGCTTGCAGATGAGTAGCACGTTGTCGTATTCAGCTACGATATAGCCATCCAGGCCCTGCACCACTACTAGGCGGTCGGAGGGAGTTTTGATGACACATTCGCAGGTATCATACAGAATCACGTCGCCGTCGATAACGTTGTTGCACTCGTCGCGCTTGCCAATGCGGTGCAGCGAATCCCAAGTGCCCAGGTCGCTCCAGCCAAAGTCGGCGGGTAGGACGTACACATTGTCTGCCTTTTCCATCACGCCATAGTCGATGCTGATGTTGCGGCAGCGAGAATATGCTTCCGAGATGAAGTCTTCTTCCTGAGCAGTACCCAACTGGGTAGCGCCCTCGTCAAACACTTCCGAAATATCACTCAGATATTGTCGGAAGGCGTGCAGAATAACATCAGCCCGCCATACAAATAAGCCAGAATTCCAGAGGAAATCACCGCTGCTTACAAACATCTGCGCTAGCTCCAGATTGGGCTTTTCGGTGAAGGTTTTCACCTTGAACAAGCCGCCGGGCAGGGAGTTTGCAGCATCGTCCATGTACTGGATGTAGCCATAGCCCGTGTCGGGGCGCGAGGGTTGAATACCCAGCGTAATCAGAACATCGTTAGAGCGGGCCGCGTCTACGGCTTGGCGAATGACGCGTCGAAACTCCTCCTCATTCACCACGGCATGGTCGGCGGGCGATACGATAATCGTTGCTTGGGGGTCGCGCTGGGCAATGCGGTAGCTGGCGTAGGCAATGCACGGGGCCGTATTCCGGCCAATTGGCTCGCCAAGGATCTGGTCGGAAGGCAACTGAGGCAAATGCTCCTGCACTAAGTCGTGATAGTCCCGGTTGGTTACCACAAATACGTTTTCAATTGGGCATATTTCAGCGAAACGGTCGATGGTGAGTTGCAGCATGGAGCGCCCGATGCCCATCACATCATGAAATTGCTTGGGGTGGTGCGTGCGGCTAAATGGCCAAAACCGGCTGCCAATGCCGCCGGCCATTACAACGAGGTAAGTATTCTGCGCCATATAATCTGATGCGGAGTGTCGTAGATAAGAAAAGTTCAAACGTAGAGGTGCAAATATCCTATTTTATTTATCAAGTACTACACAATACCAAATTAATTATACTTTAATAATGATAGAGCACAAAACATAGTTATACCAAACCCTCCCGTAGTAAATCGTGCAAATGGATAAATCCGCTGAACTGCTCTCTATTCAGGACTACCAGTTGCGTGATATTACGTTGTTGCATACGGTTGAGTGCTTCCACTGCAAAGTCCTCTACATCCACGGTTACCGGGTTGAGCGTCATAATATCCCGGGCACGAATAGCATCCAGATCATCAAAGTTGGTCAGCATCCGGCGCAAATCGCCGTCAGTGATAATACCTTGCAACTCGTCGGTAGCGGGGTGTAGTACGGCGGTTGCGCCCAAACGTTTGCCTGAAATTTCCAGAATAATTTCCTTGAGCGGCGCTTCTGTGCTCACGCGTGGCTTGGCGTTTTGCACGGAAATGTCGCCTACCTTCAGATACAACTTCTTGCCTAGCGTCCCCCCAGGGTGTAAGGTGGCAAAGTCTTGAGAGGTGAATTGCCTACCATCCAGCAGACACATGGCCAGCGCATCGCCAACGGCAAGCGCTACGGTAGTACTGGTGGTAGGTGCTAGGTTCAGCGGGCAGGCCTCGCGCTCTATGGGCGCGTGCAACACATAATCGGCCTGCTGGGCTAGATAGGAGTCGGCATTGCTTACTAGTGCCACCAATGGCACGCCCCGGCGCTTGAGTAGCGGCACCAGCACTTTTATCTCGGGTGTGTCGCCGCTTTTGCTGATGGCCACCACAAAATCCTGCGGCTGGATCATGCCTAGGTCGCCGTGAATGGCATCGGCGGCGTGCATGAATAAGGCAGGAGTACCCGTCGAATTTAGGGTAGCCACTATTTTGCTGGCAATGTGGGCACTCTTGCCAATACCCGTTACTACTACCCTACCGGGCGAGACAAGTATAGCGGCTACGCATTGTGCAAAATCGGGAGCCGTTGTCAGGCTATCGGCTACCCGGCGGATAGCTTCTGCTTCTTGCAACAGCACTTTTTTTGCAACGGAGTTGATATCGTTCTGCGCTTTCAATCTAAATTTGATATTACGTAACGGTTAAGAAGCCGCTGGCAGTAGTTGGAAATACATTTTCCTTTCGCTTCAGCATCTCCAACCGCTATTGCAAAATTCCTTAGATTGAGAGTTCAACCTAGTGTGAGGTGAGGCTCTCATCTACCATCCCCAAATCGAGAAGTGAGGAAGTCTATGCCAGCCGTTAAACAAATTCCTCTGCCGGAGGCTGATCTGAAAGGCAAGTTAAAGGAAGTTTTTGGGTACGGACAGTTCCGTGGCACCCAGGAAGCGGTTATCCAGAATGTCATTGAGGGTAAGAATACCTTTGTGATTATGCCTACCGGCGCGGGCAAAAGCCTGTGCTATCAGCTCCCCGCGCTGGTGTTACCGGGCACGGCTATTGTTATTTCGCCGCTTATCGCCCTGATGAAAAATCAGGTAGATCAGCTGAACGCGTTTGGCGTAAATGCAGCCTTTCTGAACTCGACGCTTTCTAAATCGGAAATGAACCGGGTGAAGAAGGATGTGATTACCGGTGACGTGCGCCTGCTGTACGTGGCGCCTGAGTCGCTGACCAAGGACGAAACCATTGAGTTCCTGAATAAAGCCACCATCTCCTTCGTGGCTATTGACGAGGCGCACTGCATCTCGGAATGGGGCCATGACTTCCGCCCCGAGTACCGCAAGATTCGCGGTATCATTGATAACCTGGGCGCCAATGTGCCCATTATTGCCCTCACGGCCACGGCCACGCCCAAGGTGCAGCTGGACATCCAGAAGAACCTGCAAATGGACGATGCTTCGGTGTTCAAGACCTCGTTCAACCGCACCAACCTCTATTACGAGGTGCGGCCCAAGCACAACACCAAAAAGCAGCTGATTCAGTACGTGAAGCAGCACAAGGGCAAAGCCGGCATTGTGTATTGCTTGAGCCGTAAGAAGGTAGAGGAAATTGCGGAGCTGCTGAAAGTGAACGACGTGAAGGCCCTACCCTACCACGCCGGCCTCGACCCACATGTGCGTATGGCCAACCAGGATGCTTTCCTGAACGAAGAAGCCGACGTGATTGTGGCGACCATTGCTTTCGGTATGGGCATCGATAAGCCCGATGTGCGTTTCGTGATTCACTACGACACGCCCAAGAGTATTGAGGGCTACTATCAGGAAACAGGCCGCGGCGGCCGCGACGGCCTGGAGGGCAACTGCCTGATGTTCTACAGCTACGATGATATCGTGAAGCTGGAGAAGTTCAATAAAGACAAGCCCGTAACGGAGCGCGACAATGGCAAACTGCTGCTCCAGGAAATGGCCAACTACGCCGACTCGGCCGTGTGCCGCCGCCGACAGTTGCTGCACTACTTCGGCGAGACGTTCGACAAAGACTGCGGCTTCTGCGACAACTGCCGCCACCCCAAAGAGCGTTTCGAAGCCAAGGACGAAATGCTGATGGCCTTGAAAGCCGTGGTGCAAACCAACGAGCGGTTTGGCCTCGACCACATCGGTACGGTACTGATGGGCATGAAAAACGCCCACATAGAGAGCTACGGCCACAATAAGCTGCCCGTGTATGGTCAGGGTAAAGACCACGATGCGCAGTTTTGGCACTCCTTGTTGCGGCAAGCGCTACTTAACGGCTTCTTACAGAAGGACATCGAGAGCTTTGGTGTTGTAAAAATTACAGCCAAAGGACTTGACTTTATCGAAAATCCTTACGCTATTAAGCTCACCAAAGACCACAACTACGAGGAAGAGGTGCAGCAGGAAGAAGAAAAAGAAGGGGAACAGCAGGCCGCCGGCCACGACGAGACGCTGTTTGACATGCTGAAAGCATTGCGGAAGAAGACTGCCCAGCAGAAAAACCTGCCGCCCTACGTGCTATTCCAGGACCCATCGTTGAAGGAGATGGCTACCACCTTCCCAACCAAGATGGACGACTTGGCCCACATTGGCGGGGTAGGCATGGGCAAAGCGCAGAAGTTTGGTGCGCCGTTCCTGGCCCTCATCAAGAAGTATGTAGAGGAAAACGATATTGAAACGGCTGCCGATGTGGTGGTGAAATCGGCCGTTAACAAGTCGAAAATCAAGATTTACATCATTCAGCAAATCGATAAAAAGATGGACCTGGAGGAAATTGCCGCCTCCAAGGGCCTCGATATGCGTGAGCTGATGGAGGAAATTGAGCACATCTGCTACTCCGGCACCAAGCTCAACCTCGACTACTATATTAATAATGTATTGGACGAGGAGCGTCAGGACGAGATTTACGACTACTTCATGCAGTCGAACACCGACAACATTGCCGTAGCACTCAAAGAACTCGGCACCGACGATTACACCGAGGAAGACCTACGCTTGATGCGGATTAAGTTCTTGAGTGAGGTAGCCAACTAAGCTCACGGATTCTTTCGGATTAGACGGATTGGTCGG
>NZ_JAHWGL010000048.1 GCF_019334315.1 Hymenobacter profundi | reverse complement strand
AAGGTCCTTCGCAAGCTCAGGATGACACACACATTTTTCATTCACGACTTCACCATTTCACCACTCAAAACCGATACCGCGCCTGGGCTTTTACCTCGGAGCGGCGGTTGCCCTCGATTAGATCCAAACCCGAGCCGATGGCCGTCTGGTTGCGGTAGTGCGTTTCGGCGTAGCGCAGCCAGAGCGTGAGGTGACGATTGCAGCGGACTTCGGCCAGCAGGTAGGTGCGTGTGCCCTGCCCGTAGAGGGCCGGCACCGAAAAAGCGTAGAGCACATCCTGCTCAAACACGTACTGGCGTGTATCGTAATTGTCAGTGTCGAATAGGGCGTAACGACCACTCAGGCGCAGGTAGCGCCCGAAGGTGTAGGACACGTCCTGGGCCAGCACATAGCCCGTACGGCGCGGACCGTCGCCCTCCCGGTAGCGGGTGCCCTGCACACGCGTGCGCAGGCTGAGCACAGTGGTAGGGTTGGCGTCGTAGAACAGCAGCAGGCTATGGCGCAACGTGGGCTCCGGCAGTGGTAGCGGGCGTGGGTCGTCGGCATTGTACTCTTTGAGGCGGGTACGCAGCTGGGCGTAAAGCAGGCTGGTCTTGGTGGGCGTGTAGGCCAGGCGCAACAGCCAGTCGTGGCCGTGCGAAGGCGCCCCTACCCGGTAGCGCAACCATGGGAACCAGAATTGGTCGTAGTAAGCCGAAATTTCCCACCCGGCCGCCGGTCGTACTTTCAGACCCAGGTAGAGGCCGCGCTCGTTGATGTTGCGACTATTTTCGCTGAGGGCGTTGCCATAGAACGTGTGGAAGTCGCGGGCGTAGGAACGGTAGAGCACAGCCGCATCTACGTTGGGTGCTAGGCTGGCCAGCAGGCCATTCACCGTGCCTACCCCACCACTGCTGCTACGGGCCGTTTCGCCAAACAGCAACAGATTGCGCAGCACGTAGCTGTAATGCGCGCCTACGGCTAGGTTGTTTTGACCGCGAAATTCATAGGCATTATAGAGCGCTACCCGGCGTTGCAACGCCCTATCGTAGTGCGTGCCCACGGCCGTGAGACCTACCGCCAGGTGGTTGCTGCGGCTGGTATAGGTCACGTTACCGCCCCCAATGGCCTCGCCCAGGCTCTGGCGATTAGCCAGCTCGGTAGATGTGCGGTGCAAGCCCGCCGCCAACACGCCCGACGAATACTCCGTGAAATCAGCCAACGAATCGAGGTTTTGCTGGCGGTTGGCATCCACGTGTTTATAAGACGCAAACGCTGTGGCCCGCACCGTGCTACTCACGGCTACGGTAGCCGCGGCGCCCCGAAAAAAGGCGCTTTCCAACACCGAGGAGTAGGGTCGCACACCCAACGAGCTACGCCGAATAGTGGTAATTGTTTCGCCGCCTTTCCCTACCTGCAACCCCGAGGACAGCAGGAGCCCCTGCCCAAATTGCAGCTGATAATCGCCCAGCGCCAGGGTTTTCAGACGGCCGCGCTCTTGCACTACCAAGTGGGACGACAAGAAGTCGGCGCCGTAGCGGCGCTGGCTGGGCTGCCACGCCAGCGGCTCGCCGGCGTCTTTTTCAGCCGTGATGCCCAGGCTAAAGTCCTTGGTATGGCTAACTCGGTAGCGCAACAAGAGCTTGTCGGGCGAGCCGAGGTAGCGGCTGGTGAGGCGGCCCGTGCTGGTAGTATCGGAAGCGGTGTAGCCGTGCCGCTGCTGCAACACTCGCTCGTAGCGCAGAAACAGGGCGTTGTTGTCTTCGTGCAACACGCGCTGCCACAGCGGACCACGAGCGGCGTTGGGACCAGCATCCGTCACCGTCACGAAAGGTGCCACGCGGTAAATCGTGCGTAGGTCGAAGCCGTCGATGCTTTGTAATTCGTAGAGGCTGAGCAGCGGCCCTACCCACTGGCGGTGCTCCAGCAAGTGGCTGATCTGCACTTCGGATAGTAGCAGAAGCGCCCGCAACTCCTCTCGGCTAGCCAGGTTCAGGTTGAGCGGCGTTTGGTAGTAGAGCAGTAGCGTTTCGTACATATCCTCATAGGGCATGTCGTCGCTCTGCTGATCGGCAAACAGCTCCTGGATTAGCCGGTCGAGGTCGGGGGTAGGGCGAGGGAACTGCTGGGCCTGGGTAGGCCGGGCAACACAGAACAGCCATACCAACACGAGCCCGAAGGATACCCTCAAGCAGCCAGGCAATCTGCTCATGGCTGCGCAGGCTTTGCGAGCAACACATGCACGCTCAGGTGCTGACTAAGCCCAAGGGCCGTTTGCCAGGCGGCAGCGTAATCGAGTCGCAACTGCCCCGTCTGAAAGCCTACCCCGCCG
This sequence comes from Hymenobacter profundi, assembly GCF_019334315.1. Lineage (GTDB taxonomy): Bacteria > Bacteroidota > Bacteroidia > Cytophagales > Hymenobacteraceae > Hymenobacter > Hymenobacter profundi. The sequence continues at coordinate 32,635 of NZ_JAHWGL010000048.1, read as the reverse complement.
GTGGTCTGTTCGCTCAAAGCCGCAAACCCTGCTCGCACCTGCAATACGTCCAGCACTTTGTATTCCAGGCCTGCCCGGAAGTCGGCATCATGGTCCACGTCTTTTTCGGTTTCCACAGTCAGCAGTACTTTGTCGGTGGGCTGGTAGCCCAGGCCGGCGCGCAGAACGGTAGGCACCCGCTCGTCTTGGTAGCGGGCCAAGCGAGCTTGGTTGAGGTTGTAGAGGTAGGCGCCAAACACCAGCTTTTTCGGCACAATCTCGGCTTGTCCGCCCAACGACAGGGCCAGGGCCCGCCGGCTACCCAGGCCCTCGATGCTCATCTGCAATACATCTAGGCGGGCACCTATGCTCACTTGGCCACTGCGGTAGCCATAGGCTGCGCCTAGACGCTGCTCGGCGTAGAGCTTACCACCGAAACGCTGGGCCTCAAAGCCTACTACGCCGTTTTTCGGGCGGTTCTCTACTACTTCGCCTATGGGTAGGGCTACAGCCAACGCGGCTGTGTTGAAATTGGGTAGCAGGAAGCGATTCTCGGCATAGAAACCCACTTCCGGTCGGGTCAGTTGACCCAGACCGGCGGCGTTGTTGCCCACGGCCCACACGTCGTGGAGGGTGGTGCTGGTGTAGCCCAACGCCGCAGCCCGTGCTCCCCGGATGCCCGGCCCGTTGCCTTGCGCGAAAGCGTGCAATCCCAGCAAAAACAGGCAAAAAAATAGCGCGTAGCGTTTCTCCATAGAAAGCCAATCAGAAGACTAGAATAAATACACAAACAATTCACTAACAGACTCTATAGCAAAGAATCTTCCTGGTTTTATTCAAATACCCCGCCAAACGGAAGGCTCCTGCTACGTGGCGGGCACTAGCTGCTGCTGTTTCGCGTTCTTTGTGCTATCATGAAGTTGCTTTTCCGCCATTTGTTGCTGGCGCTGTTGTGGGTGTACCGCCACCTGCTGTCGCCCCTCAAGCCCCCTACCTGCCGCTACCAGCCCACGTGCTCGGCCTATGCCGTGCAGGCCATCGAGCGGCACGGCCCGTGGCGGGGCGGCTGGCTAGCGCTGCGCCGCATTGGGCGCTGCCACCCCTGGGGCGGCCACGGCTACGACCCTGTACCTTAATGACGGCATTGAGCGTATACCTCCTGATACACGCGCCTCTACCTTTGGGTAGGGGCCTTTTCTTTTGCCCTCTTTATGAATACTATGCCCTTTTTTTTGACCACAGCCTTACTGGCTAGCACGTTGTTGAACAGTTGTAATTCCACCCCCGCTGAGCAATCCACCACCGATTTTAGTACTACGCAGGCAGATCAGGGAAAGAAAGGGAAGAAGGGCAAAAAGGGGAAGAAATCGAAGGGCGAGGACGTAGAGCTAAACAAGGTAGGCGACCTGGAAGAAGTTCGCGAAAGCTCTGGCTTGGCTTTGGCCGATACGCCCGGCACGTTCTACACATTCAGCGACGCCGGTAATCCGCCCATTGTCTACAAAGTGTCCGAAACAGGCAAGCTACTCGGCACGTTGCGCCTCAGTGCCACCAACCACGACTGGGAAAGCATTTCGCGCGATAACCAGGGGTACTACTACCTAGCCGACGCAGGTAACAATAGCAACGATCGTGAGGATTTAGCTATTCTTCGCTTTCGTCCCAAAACGCCTAATCAGGTTGATAAAATCAACTTTTCGTACGCCGACCAAACCGAATTCCCTCCCAAAAAAGGCGACCGTAACTTCGATGTGGAAGCCTCGCTTTGGCATCAGAACCAGCTCTACCTTTTTACAAAGGACCGCGCCAATAGCAGCACCAGCAAGGTGTATACCCTCCCTGACCAGCCCGGCACGCACAAAGCAAAATTGCTTACCAAGCTGAGCATTCCGGGCCAGGTAACGGACGCCAACCTAAGCCCCAATGGCCGTCGCCTGGTATTGATGGGTAAAGAAGAAATGTTTGTACTGGAAGGCAGCTCTTTGGCCGATGCGCTAAAAGCAACGCCCCGTCAGATTTCGCTGAAAGGCGCTGGGCAGACGGAAGGCGTCGTCTTCACCAACGACAACACCATCTATATCAGCACCGAACAAGGTGACTTGTATAAGTATGAGTTTTAGTTGAGGCACAACTACTAAACAAACCGCCTGTCATCCTGAGTTGGCGAAGGACCTTCTCACGGTTGAACGAGTCGTTGTTACGTCAATCGTTCAACCGTGAGAAGGTCCTTCGCCAACTCAGGATGACAGGCGGTTTTTATTCGCCATTTCCCAACTTCACAGGCTCACGTTTACTTTGCCTGCGCCAGCTTTGGGTTTTCTGCTTCCCTACCTAAATCGCGCGGGGCGTAGCCGTAGGGATTCTTGGGGTCTTTGCCAGCGCGTAGCAGCACCCAGAAGCCAATGGCTACCATGGGAATGCTCAGGATTTGGCCCATATCCAGGGGTAGGTTGTTTTCGAAATCAACCTGGCTTACTTTCAGGAATTCTACGAAAAAGCGGAACGTGAACAGAAGCACTACAAACAGCCCGAATAGTTGCCCGCGTGGGGTGCGCTCCTTGGTGCGGTTCCACATGAAGTAGAGCAGGAAGAACAAGAACACGCAGAACAGCGACTCGTATATCTGGGTAGGGTGGCGCGGCACGGCAATACCATTCACGAAGTGCTCCCGGTCGCGGAGGAAAATAAAGGCCCAAGGCACGTCGGTTTCGCGGCCTACAATCTCGGAATTCATCAGGTTGCCCAAACGAATGAGCGCCCCGCCCGACGCCACCACAATCACGATGCGGTCGAGCGTCCAGAGCATGTCGAACTTGTTGTTGCGGCTGAACAGGTACACGGCCAGAATGATGCCGATGGTAGCGCCGTGGCTAGCCAAACCGCCGTGCCATATCTTAAACACCTCCAGCGGATCTTTCAGTATCTCAGGCTGATAGAACAGCACGTGACCTAATCGGGCACCCACGATGGTACCAATCAGCACGTAAATCGTGATGACATCCACCCACATCGGCGACACTTTCTCCGACTTATAGATGTGCGCCAGCACAAACGTGCCCACCACAAAGCCCGACATAAACAGCAGCCCGTACCAGCGCAAGGCCAGCGGCCCCAGCGTGAACAAACCTAAGTCCCAGGGGCCAAACTCAGCAATGAGAGGCGACACATCCCAAGTGATGGCAGCAAGAAAAGAAAGCATAGGGTAGGCAAAAGATGATAGAAATTCAAAGGTAGTCACTTCCCATTTGGTAGCCGGGCAGCTAAGGCGCCGTGGTCAGCGCGGCTACTCACCGCTGAAACTTGCCTCAGGTTGATCGGCGTTTTCTTGTTGTGCTCCGCCGCTTACGGCGTGCAGACCCGCATCATCGCCGCTAAGCAGCAGCAGAATGCCCAGCATAACAGCGTAGGCGGGCCAGTGCCGCCAAGTCCGCAAAGGCGGGCGCTTCGCTGCGGCATTCACTAGCCGAGTGTGCACCCGGCCGTAAAAATACGGGCGAGGCGGAACAGCTACTTCAGCTCGCCACTGGTGCAGCAGGGTTTCCCATTCTTCATCGGCCTCCGTGCGATTAGTTGAATCAGACATGGCGTTGGGTGGGTTGCAGATGATGACGAAGCGTTTTGCGGGCGCGAAATAATAACGACTCTACGGCGGACACGGTGGTACTAAGCACCGCGGCTATTTCCTCGTAACTCAGCTCTTGCTCGTGGCGCAAGGTGAAAGCCACTTGCTGCTGGTCGGGCAGCCGGGCGATGTGCGCCCGCAGAAGCTCTACCTGTTGCCGGCCTTCTAACTGGGCCTGGGGGTGGTCGTTGTCGGCTGGTTCGTAGAGCACGCGGTTGTCGAAGCCCAGCAGGCTGGTTAGGTAGGCGAAACGCTTGCGGGCACGGGCGCGGCGCTGCTGCTTGAGAGCCCGCGAGGTAGCCAGTCGATAGAGCCAAGTGGTCAGGGCCGCTTCGCCCCGGAACCGGCCAATCGTTTGGTAGACTTCCACGAAAACCTCCTGCGCCACGTCTTCGGCCTCTTCCGGCGAGCGAAGCAGCGCCAGCACCGTGCGATAGATGCGGTGCTGATACCGCTCCACCAACGTGCGAAATGCCGCTTCGCTACCCTGCTGCAAGTGGGCTATCAACTCGGCCTCCGCGCAAACCGAAGCAGGTTGCGGGGCAGCAGGTATTTGTTGAAAACCAGGCAGCGGAAGAGTGTACATCCGGGAGGCAGAAAAGAGGAAATAGCGCCCTACCTATTCCGGCCATAGCCATGGGTAGCAGGGTTACATCAGATTAGGCCCCCTCATTGTAGAAAACTTGCTCAGCTCCTTCAAATAAAACACAACTACTTGTGAAACAGAACTATATTTTCACATAAGCTAATTAGCAGGTCATTCCGAACCAATTCGACCGTCATGCTGAGCCTGTCGAAGCACGCGCAGCATGACGGTTTGACGACTTCATAAACAGCTTCATCAGCGAATCATACCATGCCCATTGAGAAACGAGCCCTGCTGCCCGGATAGCTACAGCGCGTTTAGTTCCTCGGTATAGCCACCGCTGAGAATGGGGAAGCGCAGCCAAGAGCGGGGGTCCACGTTGTAGTCGTCGAGGTGGAAGGCGGGGGCGTACCGCTCGCGCTTCCACTGGTTGCGGCTCCACAAGGAGAAGAAACGCTTCACGTAGACTTTCAATTGTTCGCGGTCGGCGGTGGGGTCTTCTTCGAGTAGGGTAGCGAGCACCTGGGCCGGACTGAGGCGGTTGTAGAAAGCCAGGCGCTCGATGCGGTTGAGCAACACGTAGGGCATCAGGTCGCGCTCGTCGGTTTGCTTTTCTTCTAGCGGGCGAAGCTCGGCAGTGGGTTGCAGGGCATTCACGTGGCGTAGAGCGGGATAGTGGCGCTCCACTTCGGCCCAGCGTAGCCATTGCTTTACAAAAGCCTTGTCCACACCGGCAATGGGCGAAATGCTGCCAGCCGTGTCGCCGTCCATGGTGCAATAGCCTACAGAGGCTTCAGAACGATTGGAGGTAGTGATAAGCAAGGCGTTGAGCACGTTGGCCAGCAACCAGATGCCGGGCGCCCGCACCCGCGCCTGAATGTTTTGCAGAGCCAGGTCGTCGTTTTGCCAGGTAAGAGGGCGGTCCAATGCACCGGCTATTTTGCTGACGTAGCCCGTTACTTCGTCGTCGATGTTCCAGTTGTAGAACACTGCACCCAGCTCCTCGGCCAATTCCTGCGCCGAATTCAGGGTGTCGTCGGAGGAATTGACGGTGCCCTGGTAGGCGCACGTGAGCAGGCGGCCAGTGATGCGGCGGTTGGTCTGGCGCTGCTCGTCGGAGGTTACTTCGGTACTGGCTTTAGGTAGGTTATCCGAAGGCGCTTCCTGCGGTGTTCCGTCGGCGGCAGCGCGGTGCTCCTGCGCGGTAGGCGCCTCCGTCTGGCCGGTAATGGCCACAATATCCTCGGCCGTGAAGCAGCCCGTACGGCGCATAAACTCGGCCGTGCCCAGCTCAGCCGTGCCCAGCCGCACCATTTCCGCCACCGACACCGCGCACATGCACGAGTCGGCCCCGCCCGATAGGCTCAGCACGAAGCCGCGGGTGCGGGCCTTGCGCATGTAGTCGAATAAGGCCAAGCTCAGGGCTTGGTTCAATTCCAGATATTCATCGGGGGTAGGGAGCGGCTGAATTTCGGCGGCCGGCTCCAGGGGCGTGGCAAAATCCACGTCCACGCATTCCACATCCACTTCCTTGAAGCTCAGCAACTGATTGCGTGTCAGCAAATGTCCTTCGCGGGCCACCAGAATCTCGCCGTCGTAGATGATGCGGCCGGCTTCGTTGCCGAGCAGGTTGGCGTAGAGGTAGGTACAATGAAAATTGCGCGAAGCGTTGAGCACCAGCTTATAACGCAAGTCCGTTTTGCTCATGGCAAAATGGCTGGCCGAGGGATTCACAATCAGGTCTACCCTACCCTGCAACCGGGACGCGGGGCGCACGTTGTCGGGGCGCCAGGCATCTTCGCAAATCTCGAAGCCGAAGCGTACGCCTTTGTGCTCGAAGGTTAGGTCGCCGAGCGGCCATTCGTGGCCCTGCCAGCGCACGGTTGTGGTTTCGCCAGCCGGCCAGGGGTAGAAAAAGCGCGTTTCGTAGTGTACGCCGTCGTTGGCCAGAAACTGCTTAGCCGCAAAGCCCAAAATCTCACCATCGCGCAGCACGCAACTGGTGTTGTAGGTGCGTCCTTCCAGCCGCACAGGTAGGCCCACACACACCAGAATGCCTTCAGTCCAGGGCAGGATTTGCTGCAAATATTCCAGTGCTGCTTCGCACAGCCAATCGCTCAGAAACAAATCTTCGCAATTGTAGCCGGTCAGGCATAGCTCGGGCAAACACAGCAACTCTACCCCCGACTCCTGGGCCTGCTCAATGGCCGTGCGAATGGTGCGCAGGTTATGCTGCCACGCAAAAGGAATTTGGTTAAGCGCTGCACCGGCGATACGCATAAGAATGAAGTTGTAAAGGTGAAATTGTGAATATAAATAACGTCAGAACGTCATGCCTCATCTGGCGTCTGGTTGCCGAAGCACCTCGCGCGCTGACGGAAGATAGTATCCAACATCAGCACGCGAGGTGCTTCGGCAACCAGACGCCAGATGAGGCATGACGTTCTATATAAGTAAAAAGTTACTTCTGTGTCAGCTTGCTGGCGGCAGCTTCGTCCAGAAACCACGTGACGTTACCATTTTCGGGCTGGATCAGTTGGGCGGGGTAGCGCTGGATATCACGCTCCTCTTCCAAGATCTGCCGCACGGCTTCGGCCTTGCCCTCACCGTACACCAAAAACACGGTGGCGCGGGCCTGATTCAACAGCGGGGCCGTCATGGTAACGCGGTTGGCCTGCACTTCTTCGATATAAAGCGCCTGCACGCTCACGCTTTCGTCGGTGAGCACGGAGGTGTGCGGAAACAGCGAAGCCGTGTGGGCGTTGTCGCCTAGCCCTAGCAAGTCCAGATCGAGGGGTAGGGAATTTTCGCTATCGAAATAGCGCTGCATCGTGCGCGTGTAGGCGGCCGCCGCTTCCGAAGGGCTCAGGCTGGTATCGACGGCAAAGATTTGCGCCGGCTGGATATCCAACGGGTCGAGTAGGGCTTTTTTGGCCATCAGGTAATTGCTGTTGGGGTCGGTGTGCGGCACGTAGCGCTCATCACCCCAAAAGAAATCCACCTTATCCCAAGCTAACTGGTCGCGGTAGTCGGCGGCCAGTAGCTCAAACAACTTTTTGGGCGACGACCCGCCCGACAGCGCCACTGCAAACCGACCACGCGCCGCAATGGCCTCGTTGCCCGTCGCCACAAAATACTCTGCCAGCGCCCGCGATGCTTCCTCCGACGATTTAAAAACGCGAATAGCCATTAGCACTCTTTTTTATCGTGAAGGGGTAGCGTAAACCAGTGGTAACCGTCGCGGGCAATGAGCGCCTCGGCAATTTCCGGTCCCCACGAGTCGGCAGAATAGTTAGGGAAGTTCATGCTCTTTTTGTTTTCCCAGGCATTGAGAATCGGCATAATAAGGTCCCATGCAGCTTCTACTTGGTCGCCGCGCATAAACAGCGTTTGGTCGCCGAGCATCGTGTCCAGCAGCAGGGTTTCGTAGGCCTCGGGCGTATCGTTGGTATAAGTACCTTGGTAGTCGAACACCATGTCTACCCGATTCAGCACCATATCCAAGCCGGGGCGCTTGGCCTGCACTTGCAAGCGAATGCTCATTTCGGGCTGAATACTGATAACCAGCCGGTTTTGGTGCCACGCCTCCGCCGATTCGGTTGGGAAGATCAGGTGGGGCACGTCTTTAAACTGAATGGTAATGATGGATGCCGAGCGATGCAAACGCTTGCCCGTGCGCAGGTAGAACGGTACGCCTTGCCAGCGCCAGTTATCCACGAAGAACTTGATAGCGGCAAAGGTTTCGGTGTTCGAGTCGGGGTCTACCTTGTTTTCTTCGCGGTAGCCAGGCACTTCTTTGCCTTCTACCCACCCCTTGGCATACTGCCCGCGCACAGCGGCCGAACGCACTTCTTCCGGTCCAAAGCGGCGCATAGCGCGCAGTACATCTACCTTACGGTTGCGCACTTCGTCGGCCTCAAAGCTCACGGGCGGCTCCATGGCCACTAGGCACAGTAGCTGCAACAGGTGGTTTTGGATCATATCGCGCAGGGCGCCCGAGCCGTCATAGTAGTCGCCCCGCTCGCCCATGCCCAGTTGCTCGGTCACGGAAATCTGCACGTGCTCAATGTAGTTGCGGTTCCAAAGCGGCTCCAGAATAGCATTGGCAAAGCGGAAGGCCATGATATTCTGCACCGTTTCCTTACCCAGGTAGTGGTCGATGCGGTAGATCTGACGCTCCTGAAAAATACCAGCCAGCAGGTCGTTCAACTCCTTAGCCGTTTCCAGATCGTGCCCGAAGGGCTTCTCAATCACAATGCGCACGCGGTCGGGGTCCTCGGCCAGTTTGGCTTCCGAGAGGTTGCGGGCGATGATGGGGAAGAAGTTGGGCGATACGGCCAGATAGTAAATCACCTGCGCCGTAGTGTTCCACTCGGCTTCGTGCTCGGCCACCCGCTCGCCAAATTGCGTGTAGGTAGCCGCATCGTTCAGGTCGGATACCTGGTAGGTCAGGTGCTGCGCAAACTCCTCCCACTTCTCCAGCCCTGCCTTGCCACGACGCGAAAACTTGTTGATGTCTTCCTTCACCCTGTCACGGTAGGCTTCGTCTGTTAGCTTGGTGCGGCCCGTGCTCAGGATAGCGAACTGCGCAGGAAGCCACCCATCCAGAAACAAATTATACAGTGCCGGTGCCAGCTTGCGGGCGTTCAAATCGCCGGTCCCCCCGAAGATGACAAAAATGGTCGGCCGGATTTTATCTTTATTACTCATGCGTAAGTCGTAGCGAGTGATGGTGGAAGACACGAATTATTTGTTGGGCGTAACCGGCGTTTCATTCTCGGTGCCAGTACCGCGGTGCGTATCTTCTTTGTTTTCGGCGGCTTCGTGCGAGGGCGTCCACTGGGTGTGAAACACGCCCTCGTGTCCAATGAGCTCGTAGGTGTGCGCACCAAAGTAGTCGCGCTGGGCCTGAATCAGGTTGGAAGGCATCCGGCCGGTGCGCAGCGTGTCGAAGTAGCTTAGCGAAGCAGCCAACGCGGGCGTACCAATACCCATCGTGGCCGCGCGCGCTACCACCGCACGTGCCCCGGCTACCGACTCCTGCACCTGCTGGCGCACGTTGTCATCGAGCAGCAAGTGGGCCAGATCAGGCTTCTGCTGATAAGCGTTGTAGATAGTATTCAGGAACTCGGAGCGAATAATGCAGCCCCCACGCCAGATTTTAGAAATATTGGCCAGGTTCAGGTTATACGCGTACTCTTCCGAAGCACGAGCTAGCATGTGCATGCCTTGGGCGTAGGCGATGATCATGCTGAAGTACATGGCCTGCTCCAACTCTTGCAGTTGCTGCTCCTGGTCTTCTTTGCTGGGGGTAGGACGTGCCTGATACACCTTTTCCATTTCCTCACGCAGCGATTTATACTTCGATAAATCGCGCATGGCTACTGCTTCGTCAATTAGCGACAAAGGCACTTGTAGGTCCATCGCAATCTGCGAAGTCCATTTGCCGGTTCCCTTGGAGCGGGCTTCGTCTTTGATGTCGTCTAGCAGCAGGTGGTCGGTGTCGGGGGCGATGTAGGCAAAAATGTCCTTGGTGATGTCTACCAAGAAAGACTGCAAGCGGCCCTCGTTCCACTTGGCATATACCTGCTGCATAGCTTCATTGCTCATGCCCAGGCCGTTTTTCATTACATCATACGTCTCGGCCAGCAGCTGCATAATGCCGTACTCGATGCCGTTGTGCACCATTTTCACAAAGTGGCCAGAAGCGCCCGGCCCGATGTACGTCACGCACGGCTCACCGCCTACTTTGGCCGCTACAGCCTCCAGCACAGGTTTCATCTTCTGGTAGGCATCCTGGTCGCCGCCCGGCATCATACTGGGACCGCGCCGCGCGCCTTCCTCCCCACCCGAAATGCCCATCCCGAAGAAATGCAGCCCTTTCACTTCCAGTTCCTGCGCTCGGCGCGTAGTATCCAAGAAATAGGAGTTACCACCATCAATCAGCATATCGCCTTGGTCAAGCAGGGGCGTAATTTCTGAGATTACGCTGTCCACAATCTTGCCGGCTGGCACAAGCATCATCACCACGCGGGGTTTGGCCAGGCTTTGCACAAAAGCACCCAGGTCCGAAAAGCCCTCCACATTTTCTACCCCGCCTTCGTTGGCTTCCTTGTGCAGCAGCGGAATTTTGCTGGTGTCCTTATCATAACCAGCCACGGAAAAATCGTGGTCGGCCATGTTTAGCAGCAAGTTGCGGCCCATAGTACCCAGGCCAATCATGCCGAAGGCGTAGTTTTTTGGTTGTGGTGCGCTCATTGGGAAAGAAAGTTTCTAGCGGTGTTAGGTGTGAGATGAAATGCGGAAGCAGATGTCGCGAAGGTAGTGATTGGCAGCAGACGTCCTACCCGTCTCTAACCATTGAAGTAGGGCATGGTTTCAGGTCAGGACTGCCTGCAGTTGCGTAGGGTGTACGTAAACTCTGGCTCAGATGATAAATAAAAAGCCGGCCGCCTACCCTTTTATTGGGCAAGCAGCCGGCTTTTGACATTGATAGTAAGATGATTACAGACCCAGTGCGGTTAGGGCGCGTTCGGCGGCCAGTTGCTCCGCCTGTTTCTTTGAGAGGCCCATTCCTGTTGCCACCACAGCTTCATCAACGAACAGCGTGGCCGAAAACTCCATCACACCGCCCCCGCGTGGCTCGCCGGCCAGCTCGTAGCGCACTACCTTGCCTTGCCGCTGTGCCCACTCGATGAGTTTGCTTTTGAAGTTGGATGTGGTTTCGGTCAACGACTTCACATCCACAAAGGGCTTAATCAGGCGGCTGAGCACGAATTTGCGGGCTACCTTATAGCCTTGGTCGAGGTAGACGGCGCCAACCAAGGCCTCCAGCGCGTTGCCGTTCACGGAGCGCGAGCGGGCCGCCCTACCCTGAGTTGCATCCAGCTGCACCAGCTTATCAAGGCCTAGCTTGAGGGCAAGCTGGTTGAGGCTTTCGCGGTTGACGATGCGGCTGCGCATCTCCGTCAGGAAGCCTTCCTGCTCGTAGGGAAACTTACGAAACAGGTACTCGGCCACGATGGTCCCCAGCACAGCATCGCCCAGAAACTCCAGGCGCTCGTTGCTCTGGTGCCTGCCTTGCTCTGGCTGCTGCCGCACCACCGAGGAGTGCGTAAATGCCAGCCGATACACGCGCACGTTGTCGGGCGAAACGCCCGTCATCGTGGTAATGGCCTGCCGAAAGGCCCGGTCGTGCCCCAGCAACCGCCGAAAAAATCCAAACACAGGCAAGGGCTGACCGGGCCTCGGCATTAGTCGCGGAATTTACGGAAGACCACCGATGTGTTGTGGCCGCCAAACCCGAACGTATTGCTCACGGCAATGTTCACCTCGCGTTTCTGCGCCTCGTTAAAGGTGAAGTTCAGCCGCGCATCCAGTTCCGGGTCGTCCGTGAAGTGATTAATAGTAGGCGGAATGATGCCGTGCTGAATGGCCAGAATGCTGGCTACGGCCTCAATACCACCCGCGCCGCCTAGCAAGTGGCCGGTCATGCTTTTGGTGGAGGAGATGTTGAGGTTGTACGCGGCCTCACCAAACACCTTTTGAATAGCCTTGATTTCAGCGCCATCGCCCAGCGGCGTGCTGGTGCCGTGGGTGTTAATGTAGTCTACATCTTCCGGCGTGATGCCAGCATCACGCAGGGCGTTCTGCATCACCAGCACTACACCCTCGCCCGTAGGGTCAGGCGCCGTGATGTGGTAGGCATCCGAAGACAGGCCACCGCCAATGATTTCGGCGTATATTTTCGCGCCGCGGGCTTTCGCGTGTTCGTAGTCTTCTACTACCAGCGCGCCGCCTCCTTCGCCCAATACAAATCCGTCGCGGTCCTTATCATAAGGGCGCGAGGCGGTAGCAGGGTCATCGTTCCGCTCGCTCATGGCCTTCAGGGCATTAAAGCCCCCTACCCCGGCCTCGGTAATAGCCGCCTCCGAGCCGCCGGTTACGACCACATCGGCCATCCCCAAACGGATGTAATTGTAGGCCGATACGATGGAGTCGGACGAAGAAGCGCAAGCCGACGTGGTCACGAAGTTGGGGCCGCGGAAGCCGTTCTTGATAGAGATGTTGCCCGACGAGGAGTCAGCAATCATCTTCGGAATGAAGAACGGGTTGTAGCGCGGCGTGCCGTCGCCCTTGGCAAAGTTGAAAGATTCCTGCTGGAAGGTGGTGAGGCCACCGATGCCAGAGCCCCAAATCACGCCTACCCGATCTTTATTAACGCCACTCTCGTGCAAACCAGCGTCCTTAATGGCTTCATCGCTGGCAATCACACCAAATTGCGTGAAGAGGTCCATCTTCCTACCTTCCTTGCGGTCGAAGTAGTCGTCGGGGGTATAATTTTTCACTTCGCAGGCGAAGCGCGTTTTGAACTTGCTGGCGTCGAAACGGGTGATAGGCCCCGCGCCGCTCACGCCCTGCGCCAGGCCTTCCCAGTAGGCGGGGGCCGTGCTGCCAAGTGGGGTAATGGCCCCAATGCCGGTCACAACAACTCTCCGAAGAGACATAGGCTAAGGAAGAAACGAAAGAATAGGAAAGGGTGGGAAAAGCAAAACGGCCGGCGGCAAGCCGGCCGATGAGCTATAAGCCGTAAAAAGAAGTCGCGAACGACTACTTAGCGTGCTCCTCGAGGTAGCTGATTGCCTGCCCTACGGTAGCAATGTTTTCAGCCTGATCGTCGGGGATAGACACGTTAAACTCTTTTTCAAATTCCATGATCAACTCAACGGTATCGAGCGAGTCGGCGCCCAGATCGTTGGTGAAGCTAGCCTCTGGCGTTACTTCCGAAGCTTCTACACCTAGCTTATCGATGATAATGGCTTTTACTTTTTCTGCGATTTCAGACATTTCCGTGGGGGTTTGAGGAAAACTAGGCACAAATAACACCATCTTCGCTAACATTGTCAAACAAACCCGGTCTAATCTTACAGGTACAACATTATGGCCGGGCTGGTTCCAACGCGTTTAGCGCCTCCCTACTTTTGCTTGTTTTCCCTTGATACTCAGCCGATGAAAACCCTGACTCTCGACTTTGAATACGACTGCGACTTCGAGTTATTTGGCCTGGTTTCCTCTACCCGAGAGCATCGCCTAGCCTGGCTGCTGAATGCCGACCTGCGCCTGCGCTTGGTAAAACAGCAGGATATCATCTACGATTTGCTCAGCCGCGGCCGGTTGGTGATCAGCAATTATCTGCACACTACGCACACGTGCACGTTGCGCCTGTTTCGCAACCGCTCGGTGGCGCCCTCTACCCTCAAAAAGCCCTACCTCGCGCCCGATGTGCGGCAGTACGACTACCTACTACAAATCAGCAACGGCACGGGCACACTGGCGCCGGAGCAGGTGCTAGCACGCCTTACAGCGCTGGAAGACGTACAACATGTGTGTCAACTAGACCCCAACCAACTGGAATTCAAGGAGAATTTGTTTTTCTAACACACCCCTATCCTCTTGCCCTGGGGCAGAAGCCCTAGGTTCCGCTACCTTTGTAGCACTGTGCCCCGCACTCTACCTGTTTTTTCGTACCACCAGACATACCATTCTCTTCTTCTCTTGCATGGAACCACGTCCTCATTTCAATAAAACCAAGATTGTAGCCACCGTTGGTCCGGCTTCTGATACGTACGAGCGTCTGGGCGCCCTTATTCGTGAGGGTGTCAACGTGTTCCGCCTGAATTTCTCGCACGGTGAGCACGAAACGCACCTGAACGTTATTAATACGGTGCGTCGCTTGAACAAAGACCTGCGCACCAATGCGGGCTTGTTGCAGGATTTGCAAGGGCCGAAAATCCGATTGGGCGAAGTAGAGGGCGGCAGCGTGGAAATCAAGGCCGGCGACAAGATTAAGCTGGTGTGTGGCGAAAAGGAAATCAGCACAGCGGAGCGCCTGAGCACGATCTACTTGGGCTTGGCCCGCGACGTGAAGCCCGGCGACGCAATTCTGATTGACGACGGCAAGATTGAGCTGCGCGTGCTGGCCACCGACCGCGAGAAAGAGGTAGACGTGGAAGTTATCTACGGCGGCACCGTGAAGCCCCGCAAAGGCATCAACCTCCCCGACTCCGACGTGTCGGCCCCGTCGATGACGGAGAAGGACATTGCCGACTTGAAGTTTGGCCTGGAAAACGACGTGGACTGGGTGGCCTTGTCGTTTGCGCGCCGCGCCGAGGACATTCGCTTTATTAAGTCGCTGATTGCCGAAGCCGGCAAGCAGACCCGCGTCATAGCCAAAATCGAAACGCCCGAGGGCCTGCGCAATGTCGACGAAATCATTGCCCTCACGGATGCCGTGATGGTAGCCCGCGGCGACCTGGGCGTGGAAATTGCCGGTGGTGAAGTACCGCTGGCGCAGAAAATGATTATTCAGAAGTGCAATAAGGCCGGCAAACCCGTGATTGTGGCTACCCAGATGATGGAGAGCATGATTACGGCCCCCCGCCCTACCCGCGCCGAAACCAACGACGTGGCCAACGCCGTGCTCGACGGTACCGACGCCGTGATGCTCTCCGCCGAAACCGCCGTGGGCGCCTACCCCATTGAGGTAATCCGGCAGATGGGGGCCATCATCCGGAGCGTGGAAAGCAAGTCGGAAACTATCTTCAACCATTGGGTGCCTATCGATTCCAACTCGCCCGGTTTTATGGTGGATAGTCTGTTGTCGGCGGCGGGCCACTTGGCCAAAAACACGGGTGCCAAGGCCATTACCGGCATGACGCACCGCGGCTATACCGCTTTCCAACTGTCGAAATACCGCCCTAAGGCCGATATCTTCATCTTCACCGACAGCCGCGAACTACTCACGGTCCTAAGCCTGGTGTGGGGGGTACGTTCATTCTACTACGACCGCATGAACAGCACCGACAGCACCATCGACGACCTCAAGAATATCCTGACCACTACCGGCCACCTGCAAAAAGGCGACGTGTTCATCAACACCGCCTCTATGCCGATTACGGAAAAAGGTAAGACCAACATGGTGAAGGTAAGCGTCGCTTAATCACGGATTCGCTCTGATTACAGCGGATTCCACGGATTTTTTGGACGATTATTACTGAAAGCGGCTGCCTACAATAGGCAGCCGCTTTTTATGTTGCTACCGCTCAGGTAGCCAGAACAATGATGCACGACATCAGCAAACCGTCCACAAAATCCGCTGTAATCCGTGGATCAGACAAAAAGGCCCTGCGTTTGCACGCAGGGCCTTTTCTATTAAAAAGAGCAGGAACGCTGGAGAGAGTCGCCTTAGGCGGCCAGCGAGCTTACGAACTTAGCCAGGCTCGACTTATTGTTAGCGGCTTTGTTCTTGTGAATGATGTTCTTTTTAGCCAGCCGGTCCAGCATCGACGAAACCTTCTTCAGCTGCTCCTGTGCCTCGGATTGCACCGTGGTAGCGCGAAGTTTCTTGATAGCGGTACGGGTCGATTTAGCCTGATAACGGTTCAATACGCGCTTAGCTTCGTTGGAACGGATGCGCTTGAGGGCCGATTTGTGGTTTGCCATGGGGTTGAAATAGGTACGTTCTGCTCTGTTTCAGTTCAGTTGGGGTGGCAAAGGTACGGCTTTCGTTGGAATTAACAAACGACTAAGCCAGATTTGCGCACAGTCTGCTATTTTACGGGAATACACCAGATGGCACGAAACAACTTCCACGCTTCTGTGCTTGCTTGCTACCCCTCCTAAACTGC
This sequence comes from Hymenobacter profundi, assembly GCF_019334315.1. Classification (GTDB taxonomy): domain Bacteria; phylum Bacteroidota; class Bacteroidia; order Cytophagales; family Hymenobacteraceae; genus Hymenobacter; species Hymenobacter profundi. The sequence goes on along the minus strand of NZ_JAHWGL010000048.1, from coordinate 16,761 downwards.
CATGCCTTTTATTGCTGAATCCCGTTACCGACCACCATTTTACTTGTTCAATGGTCATTTACAAACCATTGTGCCCAGCCTGTGGCGCTCGGTGCCAGAGGTGCACTACCAACGCGAGCGGGTAGAAACAGAAGATGGTGACTTTCTGGACCTCGATTGGTCGCGGCCGGCTGGCAACGCCCGCGACACGCTGGGCATTGTATCGCACGGACTGGAAGGTGACGCCTCGCGGCCCTATGTGCGTGGCATGGTGCGAGCCTTGAACAACGCGGGATTCGACGCGCTGGCTTGGAACTACCGCAGCTGTAGCGGCGAGATGAACCGCCTGCTCCGCTCCTACCACCTCGGCGACACCGATGACCTGGATTTCGTGATTCGATACGCGCTGGCTACTGGCCGCTACCAACGTGTGTTTCTAACGGGTTTCTCAGCCGGTGGCAACGTGACGCTGAAGTACCTAGGTGAAAACCCCGCGCGTGTGCCACCGAAAGTGGCGCGGGCAGCCGTTTTCTCGGTACCTACCGATCTAAAAGCCAGCTCCTACCAGATTGCCCGGCCCGAAAACCGCGTGTATATGACGCGCTTCATGAAATCGTTGCGGGCTAAGATGCGACAGAAGGCCGAGTTGCTACCCGGCCAAGTGGATTTGGAGGGCATTGACTTACTGCGCGATTTCCCGGAGTTTGACGCCCGGTTTACGGCACCCATGCACGGCTTTCAATCGGCCGACGAATACTACGAGACGGCCAGCTCTGGCCGCTACCTCAGCCATATCCGCATTCCTACCCTCCTCGTAAACGCCCAGAACGACCCTTTCCTGGCGCCTACCTGCTACCCTCACGACGTAGCAGCGCGCAGCCAGTACGTATTCCTAGAAACGCCACCCGCTGGCGGCCACGTAGGCTTTGCCGAAGGCACTCCCGATGGGAAGTATTACTCTGAACGCCGGGCCGTAGAGTTTCTGACGGCAGAAGTGCCGGGATAGGAAAAGAGAAGTAGTGCGTAGTAAAACACGTGTGTCATCCTGAGCTTGCGAAGGATCTTATGCCAGTTGAACGACTATCGTAACAACGAATCGTTTTTGTGTGATAAGATCCTTCGCAAGCTCAGGATGACACACGTTTCTTTTAACTTACTACTCAACTCTTATGCCTTTTGACTCGGCACAAACACTACCTTCTTCGTTTCAAAGAACTCTTCGTTGAAGAAGTCACTCAGATCTGTACTATGCGCTTTCAGGCCTGATTCGGCAATTTCTTCGGTTAGGTCGCCGCCTTTTAGGTAATAGAGGCCACTGTTGGCAGCGGCGTGAGGCTTGTAGCGGTGCGCAATCCAGGTATGGAAGGTAGCGAGGCGGGCCACGGCGCGGCTCACGATGTAGTCGTATTTGGTGTGTAGCTGCTCGGCACGAATTTGCTCGGCCGTGACGTTGGTGAGGTGCAGCGCTTCGGCCATTCCTTCCACCGCCCGAATCTTCTTACCGATGCTGTCTACCAAGTGAAATTTCACCTCGGGAAACAGAATAGCCAATGGCAAGCCCGGCAGGCCACCGCCCGTACCCACATCCAGCACCGACGAGCCCGCCGGGAATTCTATGACCTTGGCAATACCCAGCGAGTGCAGAAAATGGCGCTCGGCCAGGTTCTCCACGTCGGTGCGGGCAATGAGGTTCACGCGCTCATTCCAACCGCGAAACTCGGTTTCGAGCTGGCGGAACTGGTCACGCTGGTGGTCGGTGAGGGTAGGAAAGTAGCTGAAGAGGATGTCCATGATGTGGGCAAAGATAGTGCAGCTACATAGTAACTACACTGTCATCCTGAGCGGAGCGAAGGACCTTCTCACGCCGAAACGAGTCGTTCTTTCATCAATTGTTCAACGGTTCTTCCGGCGTGAGAAGGTCCTTCGCTCCGCTCAGGATGACAGATGGTTTCAACCCAAACAAAAAGCCCCAACCAAGGCCGGGGCTTTTCAAATCAATTATCAACTCATCAAAAATCAGCGCATCAGATAATGTGCTTCTTGTTCTTTACCATGTCATAGAGCAGCTCGCGGGCGCGGTGCAGTTGGGCTTTCACGGTGCCGAGGGGGGCTTTTAGCTCCTGCGCAATTTCCTCGTAGCTCAGCTCATCGAAGTAGCGCAGCGTAACAAGGCGCTGGTACTTATCGGGCAGGCGTGATACCACGTGCTGCATGATTTCGATTTTCTGATTTTTGATGGCGTTTTCGGCCGGATTGAGGTTGCCGTCGCGAAAATCGATGGTGATTTCGTCGCCATTGTCAATCTTGATAGCCGAGTCAATCGACATCGTTTTGATTTTATTCTTGCGAATAAAGTCGATGCAGTTGTTGGTGGCGATGCGGAACAGCCACGTGCTAAACGCGTACTCGGGGTTGAACTTGTGCAGGTTGCGGAAAGCCTTGGCAAACGCCTCGATGGTGAGGTCTTCGGCGTCGTCGGCGTTGCGCACCATCTTCAAGACCACGTGGTACACGGGTTTCTTGTAGATCTGCATCAACTCAGCGTAGGCCTTCTCATCACCTTGCTCTACGGCGGCACGAATCAGCTTGAAATCGTGCTTGGCTTTGGCGGAGAACTGTTTTTGTATTTCCTGATTGTTTACTTCCATCGGAGCGTGCGGTGAAGGAACAGCGAGATTCCCAGGGCTAGATAGTAGAAAGAATAGATGGCGTCGAGCAAAGGCAACAGCGCCGGGGGTAGGCGGTCATCAAGGCGGCGACCCAATTGGTGATAGGTCAGAAACATGATACCGGTCCGTAACGACCATAAGACAGCCAAAGGTATCCAATCGGGGCGGGAAAATAACAGTCCAAATGCAGTGAAATAAAAAAGCAGATTAGTACCAATAAAGTTTCCTACTCGCCATCTATCGGCGAAGCGGTAGCGCTTACCCGCCGACAAATGCCGACGTTTTTGTCGCCACCAAGCGCCCCACTGTGCAGCTGGCTCACTGAGGGCATGGGCGCTGGGCTCGGCCACTACGGCCACCCGGGCGCCCTGGGCCACGGCATCCTGCACCAGCAGGTCGTCGTCGCCGCTCAGGCTGCGAATGTGAGATGCAAACCCTTTGGTGGAGCGGAAGGTTTGCTGCGTGTAGGCCAAGTTGCGGCCCACGCCCATGTAGGGCTTACCACGCCAGGCAAACGACAAATACTGTGCTCCGGTGACTAAGGTTTCAAAACGGATCAGCTTATTAAGCAGGCCCGGCGCAGGCGTATAGGCAGAGTAGCCCAGCACCATGTCGGCGGGTTGGGCAAAGCCGCGTTGCATCAGCCTGAGCCACTGATTGGTAGCGGGTATACAATCGGCATCGGTGAACAGCAGGCGCGGGTAGCGGGCGGTTTTGATGCCTAGGGTAAGCGCATATTTTTTGGGCGACAGGCCATCGGGGGTGCGGCGCACTTCTACCAGCCGCACGTGGGGGTAGTACTGCGCGAGTTGCTGCACATAGAGGTAGGTCTCGTCGCTGGAACGGTCATCGACGAGGACGATTTCGAAGCCGGCGGGGTAGTCCTGCTGGAGCAGCAACGGCATCAGCTGGCGCAGATTGTCTAACTCGTTGCGGGCGCAGATGAGAATGGAAACGGGCTCTTCATCGGGGCCGGGTGCGTCGGCTGCCAGCTCGGGTGGCCGGTTGGCGAAGGGTAGGAAATAGTAAGCGAAGTAGAACAGCTGCACCAGCACACACGCCAGCAGCAGCCATACCAGCGGGGAAAAAGGAAGTGGCAACACAGCAAACAGGATAAGCAGGCAAAAGTAGGCATTAGTTACCTTTGTAAATTCCTACCGTACATTTCTCGCAGAGATTCGCGGAGGTAGGGGCAGAGGTTCGCAGTGTCGTTCTCACAAACACACTGCGAACCTCTGCCCCTACCTCCGCGAATCTCTGCGAGAAAGGCTCTTGCTTATATGACTTTCGATTTAGTTGCCCAGGACCCGCAGTCCAAAGCCCGCGCTGGTGTAGTGCACACCGCGCACGGTGCTATTCAAACGCCCATTTTCATGCCCGTGGGCACAGCCGGCACCGTGAAAGCTGTGCAGCAGCGCGACCTGAAAGACGACATCAAGGCGCAGATCATCCTCGGCAACACCTACCATCTCTACCTGCGCCCCGGCTTGGATGTGCTGCGCCAAGCCGGCGGCCTGCACAAGTTCAACGGCTGGGACCGACCCATTCTCACCGACTCGGGCGGGTATCAGGTGTACTCGCTCAGCGGCACGCGCAAGATCAAGGAAGAGGGCGTGAAGTTTCGCTCCCACATCGACGGCTCGCAGCACCTGTTTTCGCCCGAGGGTGTAATGGACATTCAGCGCACCATTGGGGCCGATATTATGATGGCCTTCGACGAGTGCACGCCCTGGCCCTGTGAGTACGACTACGCCGCCCGCTCCCTTGACATGACGCATCGCTGGCTGAAGCGCTGCATCGAGCGCTTCGACAGCACCGAGGGCCACTACGGCTACCAGCAAACGCTGTTTCCTATTGTGCAGGGTAGCACGTTCAAGGATTTGCGCATCAAGTCAGCGGAGTTTGTGGCTGAGCAGCAGCGCGAAGGCAACGCTATTGGTGGCCTGAGCGTGGGCGAGCCCGCCGAGCTGATGTACGAAATGACCGAGCTGGTCTGCGACATCCTACCTCAGGACAAGCCGCGCTACCTGATGGGGGTAGGTACGCCGGCCAATATTCTGGAAAATATAGCGTTGGGCGTAGATATGTTTGACTGTGTGATGCCGACCCGTAATGCCCGCAACGGCATGCTGTTCACCACGCAGGGCATTATGAATATCACCAACAAGAAATGGGCTACCGACTTCGAGCCGATTGACCGTGAACTAGGTGGCTACGTCAGTACGTTTTACTCACGCAGCTACGTGCGCCATCTGTTTCAGAGTCAGGAAATGCTCGGCCCGCAAATTGCCTCCATCCACAACCTCAGCTTCTACCTGTGGCTGGTAGGCCAGGCGCGGGAGCAAATCCTGGCCGGCACCTTCCGCGAGTGGAAGGACAAGATGGTGAAGCAGGTGATGACACGCTTATAGCAAGCTATTAGCTGATGGCTGATAGCTGTTAGCTTATTTATTCTATACAGAAGGCTAATAGCTAACAGCTATTAGCTATCAGCTAAATTCATGCGGCTCCTCGATAAATACATCATCCAGAAATTCCTCACGGCGTTCGTGTTCACGGTGCTATTGCTGGTGAGCGTGATTTGCGTGGTGGATTTCACGGAGAAAAACGACAAGTTTATTCAGCATAATCTGCCTGCGAAGAAGATTATGCTGGATTACTACGTCAACCTGTTTCCCTATTTCGCCAATCTGCTGTCGCCCATCACGGTGTTTATTGCGGTGGTGTTTGTGACGGCGCGGCTGGCCGAGCGCACCGAAATTGTGGCCATGCTGGCCAGCGGTATGAGCTTCAACCGGCTATTGCTACCCTACCTGGTGGGTGGGGCCATTATTGGCGGGGCCACGTTTGGGCTGATTGGTTGGGTGATTCCGGTGGCCAATAAAACCCGCGTCAATTTCGAGCGGCTGTACGTGAAGCGGCCGTATCACTTCAGCGGCCGCAATGTGCACATGAAGGTAGGCGAGCGGAGCTACGCTTATATGGAGAGCTACGACAACACCAGCAACATTGGCTACCACTTTGCCCTAGAAACCATTGATGGCACCAAGCTACGCCGCCGCCTCACGGCTGATGCTATCAGCTGGGACTCTACCAAGCACGTGTGGCACCTCTCGCCGCAGCTGGTGCGCACCATCGATGGGCAGCAGGAAAACTTGCTCACCATCCCCGCCCGCGACACCACGCTCAACCTCTACCCCAAGGACTTCGCCAGCAAATACCGCCTGGCCGAAACCATGACGCTGCCCGAGCTGAACGAGTTTATTCAGCAGAAGATAGACCGCGGCGCCGACGACACGCAGCAGTACCTCAGCGAGAAATACGAGCGCTATTCTTACCCCTTTGCCATCGTCATCCTCACGGCTATCGGCGTGATTCTGAGCTCGCGCAAGTCGCGGGCCGGGGTAGGTGGGCAAATTGCGTTGGGCTTCGTGCTAGCTTTCTTGTTTATCATTTTCGTGATTCTGGGCCGCAACCTGGCCAGCGTGGGCGACATGCACCCCATGCTAGCCGCTTGGATGCCTAGTATCGTTTTCTCCTGCATCGGCGCCGGCCTCTACCGGTTTGTACCGCGCTAACGAGCGACTGAGTGGATGAGTGAATAAGTAATTGTTCTCACTGCCACATTTCACACACTTAAAACAATCACTCAGTCACTCACCCACTTTTATGTTAAAAGATTACCTGCGGCTGCATTTTATTGTGTTGCTCTGGGGCTTCACGGCCATTTTGGGCAAGCTGATTTCGTTGCCGCCGGTGGAGTTGGTATTCTGGCGCACGTTGCTGGCCAGCATAGGGCTGCTGGGGTTGCTGCTGATGCGCCGACAGTCGTGGCGGATAGGCGCGGCCGACACGGCGCGGCTGATGGGGGTAGGCGCGCTGGTAGCGGCGCACTGGATTACGTTTTTCCTGGCGGCGCGGCTGTCGTCGGTGAGTGTGTGCCTAGCGGGCCTGGCCACGCTGGCGCTATGGACCTCGCTGCTGGAGCCCCTGATTCTGTGGCGGCCGGTGCGTTTCTACGAGGTAGGGCTGGGCTTGCTGACGATGGTAGGGCTCTATATTGTGTCGCAGGCTGAGCTGAACCAGTTATTGGGGCTGAGCGTGGCCATTGTGTCGGCGGGGCTGTCGGCGCTGTTCAGCGTCCTTAATTCCAAATTTGTGAAGCGGCATACGCCTACCCAGCTCACCTTTTATGAGATGAGCGGGGCCTGCCTGAGCATCTTATTATTCCTACCCTTCTACAGCCGCTATTTCACCAACGGCGCGGGCTTACACTTGTCTCTGCACGGCAACGATTGGTGGCTATTGCTAGTGCTGGCGGGCGTATGCACGGTATATGCTTTCTCAGCCTCTGTGGAACTGATGAAGCGCATTTCGGCCTTCGTAGTCAACCTCACCATCAATCTGGAGCCCGTGTATGGCATTTTGCTGGCCGTGTATTTTTTCCATGAGAAGATGTCGGCCGGTTTCTACGTGGGCACGGCCATCATCCTGTTCAGCGTCCTAATTCATCCGGTGCTGGACCAGTGGAACAAGCGCCGTCAGCGCCAGCCCGCCGCGGCTGAGGTGCTGGTGTAGAGGCGCCTTGCAGGCGCCCATCGTTGCTCCTGGTAGTTTCCTACCGATTGAGATTACCGCTGCACGCGAGATTTCTCACTCCCTTTGAAATGACAGGTTATCGGCGAGAAATAAGAACCAACGTCAGCAACGACGGGCGCCTGCAAAGCGCCCCTACAGCCGGCCGTGCCACGTGGTGTACTCCGTGGGCCACGTCAATAGAGGTGCTTCTTCCCTACCCGCAAACAACCCATACACCGCCGAGCCTGAGCCCGACAAGCTGGCGTAGGTAGCGCCCGCATCATACAGTTGCTGCTTGATGCTGCCCAGCACTGGGTACACCGGCGTGAGGGCATCCTCAAAATCATTGCTGATGGTATGGCGCCACGTCTCCATAGGTTGCGAAAGCGCCTCGCGCAAGTCGTGACGGGGCGTAGCGGGCACCACGCGGGCGTAAGCTTCGGCAGTGCTGATGTGCAGGTTAGGGTAGACCACTACGCAGGGCGTACCGGTCAGATTGAGGTCGATGGGCTGAAACACGTCGCCTTTCTCGTGAGCAAAAACGGGTTTGTTTTCGATGAAAAAGGCGCAGTCAGAGCCCAAGCGGCGGGCGTAGCCAACAAGCGTTTCGGTGGAAAGCTGTAGGCTGAACAGGTCATTCAGGGCCCGCAACGCAAACGCCGCGTCGGCCGAGCCGCCGCCTAGCCCGGCCCCAATGGGTACCACTTTGTGCAGGTCCAATTGCGTGGGCGGCAAGTCGAAATCGACTTTCAGCAGCTCATAGGCCCGCAGGCAGAGGTTGGTGGTCGGGTCGCCGGGAATAGGCAAGCCAGTGAGCGTGAGCGTGGTTTCTGGGGCGGGCAGAGCTTCTAGGGCATCGGTCCAGGGTAAGGGTAGAAACACCGATTCAAGGTTGCGGAAGCCGTCGGGTCGCTGGCCGGTAACGTAGAGGCCAAGGTTGAGCTTGGCGTTGGGAAAAACAAGCATGTGGAGGCGCCTTGCAGGCGCCTGGTGCCAGGGCGCCCGTTGGTAGATAAACGGCTACACCATCGGCGCAGCCCGCGGCGAAGCTACGGCTTCTCCGTCACAGAAACCGTATTTTTGCGGCACGCATGGCCCATCTTCCTACCCCTACTTCCTGGTACGCCCGTCGCGGCAAGCGCCTGCTGGATATGGCGCTAGCCGCACCGCTGGTGGTGCTTACGGCCCCGCTGCTGCTCGGCACCGCTGCACTGCTGGCTGTACAAAATCAGGGGCGCGTGTTATTCCGGCAGCAGCGCCCCGGCTTCGATGGGCAGCTGTTCACGCTGTACAAGCTACAAACCATGACTGAGGCCCGCGACGCCTACGGCCACCTCCTACCCGATGCCGAGCGCCTACCCCGCCTTGGCCGCTGGGTGCGCGCCACCTCCCTCGACGAATTACCGCAACTCTGGAACGTGCTGCGCGGCGACCTGAGCCTGGTAGGCCCGCGCCCCTTGCTGATGCAATACCTGCCACTGTACTCGCCCGAGCAGGCGCGGCGTCACCACGTACGGCCGGGCATCACGGGCTGGGCACAGGTAAATGGCCGCAACGCCATCAGTTGGGAAGAAAAATTCCGGTATGATGTGTGGTACGTGGACCACCTAAGCTTAGGGCTGGATCTGCAAATTCTGCTACGCACGGTTAAGCGGGTACTCGGTGCGCAGGACATCACCGCCGCTGGCCAAGCCACTACCACTGCTTTCACTGGCTCGCCCCCACCAACTACTTTATGAGCGAAATTCTTACGCCGTCCCCGCTATTTCCCCTGGTCATTTTCGGTGCGGGCGGCCTGGGCCGCGAGGTGCTGGTACTGGTGCGCCAGCTCAACGAGGTGCGGCCTACCTGGGACCTGCGCGGCTTCTACGACGACCAGCCGCCCGCCACCCCTACCCTGCACGACCTACCCTACCTCGGCACCGCTGCCGACCTCAACGCTACCCCTGAGCCCCTAGCCGTGGCCGTGGCCGTGGGCAGCAGCCGCAACCGAGCCGCTATTGTGGCCCAGCTCACCTCGCCTCTTCTGTCGTTTCCTACCCTCATTCACCCTAGCGTAGCCTGCCAGTCCTACCAGCGTCTGCGCTTTGGGGCGGGCTGCATCATCACCCAAGGCTGCATTCTAACAACGGATATTCAGTTAGGAAACTACGTGCTGCTCAACCTGGGCTGCACGGTAGGCCACGATGCCGTGCTGGAAGATTTTTGCTCCTTGATGCCCCACGCCAACGTGGGTGGCGAAGCGCACCTGGGCGCGGGGGTGTATCTGGGCACCAATGCCACGGTGCTCAACCAAGTGACGGTAGGCGCGCACACGACCCTGGGCGCGGGCGCCGTGGCCGTCCGCGACCTGTCGGCCCACTGCACGGCCGTGGGCGTGCCGGCCGCTGTTATAAAACAACATAAGGCCGTATAAATTGCGACATCACGGCATTTTAGCCGTTCCTGCGTACCTTCCCCGCCTTGCTATCACCTTCCGCTTTTCATGCGCAGCCAGGATTACGACCGAATTTACCTTTCGCCCCCACACCTGGGCCGCCACGAGCTGAATTATCTGCATAAGGCTATTGAAGACAACTGGGTAGCCCCAGTTGGCCCCAACCTTACGGGCTTTGAGCAGGACATTTGTCAATACACTGGTGCGGCGCACGCGGTGGCGCTTACCTCGGGCACGGCTGCTATCCACCTGGGTTTGCAACTGTTAGGGGTAGGTCCGGGCGACGAAGTGTTGTGCCCGTCGTTCACCTTCGTGGCCACGGCCAACCCCATTCTATACCTAGGTGCCACGCCGGTATTTGTGGATAGTGAGCCTGCCACCTGGAACCTCGACCCCACCCTGCTGCGCACGGCCATTGAAGATCGGTTGCGCCTGGGCCGCAAGCCCAAAGCCCTCATCGTGGTGCACCTCTATGGCATGCCCGCTCAGCTTACGGAGGTGCTAGCTATAGCCGCCGAATATGCTATTCCAGTGCTGGAAGACGCCGCCGAAGCCCTTGGCTCACGCTACCAGGGTAGGCTGTTGGGCACGTTCGGCGACGTGGGGCTTTTCTCCTTTAATGGTAATAAGATCTTGACTACCAGCGGGGGCGGCGTGCTGGTAACCAACAACGCCGACCATGCCCGTCGGGCGCTGCACCTGGCTACACAAGCCAAAGATCCTGCGGCCCATTATCAGCATTCGGAAGTTGGCTATAACTACCGCCTCAGCAACCTGCTGGCGGGCATCGGGCGTGGGCAGATGGAGTTGATTGAGGACCGCGTGAAGAAGCGCCGCGAAACCTTTGCCTGGTATCAGGATAAACTGCGTGAGCTGCCAGGCCTGAGCTTCGCACCCACCGAGCCCTCAGGCGGCCGCAGCAACCGCTGGCTCACCACCTTGCTCCTCGACCCGGCTACTGCGCCCGTCACACCTGAGCAACTGCGCCACCACCTCGAAACGCGCAATATTGAGAGCCGACCGCTCTGGAAGCCGCTGCACCTGCAACCACTTTTTGCCGGAGCACCCATGTACGGCGGCACCGTCTGCGCCGATTTGTTTGCTCGTGGCTTGTGCCTACCCTCCGGTTCTTCTTTAACCGATGAGGATCTGGTCCGCGTGGTAGAGGCCGTGCGCGAAGTTCTGCCCGCAGCTTCTTAACGCCTCATCCGTAGTTGGAAGAAAACCTGGCTGGCTTCGCCGGGTGAATTGCCTATTTTGCGCTTTCTGTCGCTTTATCCTCTGATTTTCATGGCTGACGAAGCCCCCATTCCCCAGGCCTCCCCCGTACCGGCGCCGCCCGTTGCCCCGCCCGTCGCCCCTACCCTCACGCCGCAAGCCAGACTACGCAACTTCGCTTTGGTGGTGTTGGGAATTCTATCGGCAGCTATGGGCCTCAAAGGCTTCCTGCTATCCAGCCACCTCATCGATGGGGGTGTAACGGGCATTTCCATGCTCTTGTCCAACGTGACGGGCATACCGCTGGCGGGCTTGCTGCCGCTCATCAACCTACCCTTCCTTATTTTGGGCTACCGACAGGTAGGGCTGCAATTCGCCATCAAAAGCGCAGCGGCTATTGCGGGTTTGGCAATATGCCTGGCTGTGGTCCACTTCCCCGACGTCACCCACGATGTACTCCTAACCTCCGTGTTTGGTGGCGTGTTCATCGGCGCGGGTATCGGCCTAGCCATGCGCGGCGGCGCCGTCCTCGACGGTACCGAAATAGCCGCCCTACTCATCAGCAAATACACGCCGCTGCTCAAAGTCAGCGACGTTATTCTGCTTCTCAACATTTTCATCTTCAGCGTCGCAGCCTTTGTGCTCAGCGTTGATGTAGCGCTGTATTCTATTCTGACCTACGTAGCGGCTTCCAACTCCCTCGACTTTTTGCTTAATGGTATCGAGCAGTACACAGGCGTCACCATTATTTCCGCTGAGTTCAGCGAGCAGATTCGGCAGGCCATTACGGAGAAGCTTGGCCGGGGTGTCACCATGTACCAGGGTAAGCGTGGCTTCGGCAAGCGCGGCGCTCAGAACATCGATATGGACATCGTTTTCACCGTTGTGACGCGCTTGGAAATCCCGCAGCTCCGCGCAGAAGTTCGCAGCATCGACCCCAAAGCCTTCGTCATTCAGTATCGGATTGATGACACAGAAGGCGGTATGGTGAAGAAAAGACCACTACATTAAATACCGTAAGAATAAATTGAAAGCCCCCGCAATGGCATATTGCGGGGGCTTTCAGTTTATAAAAAAGCTGTATTATCTATCCTGATTGTGTAGAATACCGCCCTGATAAGGTACATAAAGTTCATTAGGCAGTATATAACGCACAAAAGCCTAAGTACTCAGTATAAAACCCTACCCGCCAGATAGTGCTTGCTGTAGATCAGCCAGCAGTTCATCTACCGGCTCGATACCCACGGATAGCCGTACCAGCCCGGTTGTGATGCCTAGCTCTGTGCGTTGCTCCGGCGTCAGGGCGCGGTGCGAGGTGCCAGCGGGGTAGGAAAGCGACGAATCTACCCCAGCCAACGACGGCGCAAACGGAAACCGCTGGCTCCGCTGCATTACCCGGTTCACTACTTCGTCTTCATCGGCCAACAGGAAAGACAGCATGCCGCCGAACAACCCGTGGCCCTGCGCTGCGGCCAACTGGTGCTGCGGGTGGGTAGGCAACCCCGGATAATACACGGCCCGCACGCTGAGCTGCTGCGCCAGCATATCGGCAATCTGCGTAGCATTACGCGAGTGCGCTTCCACACGCAAACGCAACGTTTTGAGGCCCCGCACGGCCAACCAGCTTTCCATCGGGCTCAGCGTGAGGCCAAACGTGACGCCAATTTGCTTGAGGCGCGCAGCATCTTCCCCAGTGCGGGCTACCACGGCGCCAGCCGTCACGTCGGAGTGGCCGGCCAGGTATTTCGTGACACTGTGCACGGCCAGGTCGGCGCCCAGGGCCAGCACTTGCGTGAGCACGGGGGTAGCAAACGTGTTATCAACTACCAGCTTCAGGCCGTGCGCGTGGCATGCAGCAGCAGCGGCTTGCACGTCTACCACTCGCAACAAGGGGTTGCTGATGGTTTCGCAGAGCAACAGCTTAGTGCGCGGTTGCAGGTAGGGCTGCAAGTCGCCCGTCAGATCGGCAAATGGCACATACGTGACACTGATGCTCAGGCGGCTCAGCTCCTGGTTTAGCAGCGACGACGAGCCCCCGTAGATATCCTGGGCGCACAGCACATGGTCGCCGGCCTGACAGTAGCACAGCATGGCCGCAAAGATGGCCGCCATGCCCGAGCCCGTAGCTACGGCGCCCGCGCCGGTTTCCAGCTTGTTTACGGCATCGGCTAACTCGTCGGAATTGGGATTGCCGTTGCGCGAATACATATAACGGCTCCCCGGCTCCCCGAAATACAGTTCTAGTTCGTTCAAATCGTCGAACTTAAAAACGGAAGTCTGGTAGATTGGGGTGATTTTGGGATGAATTTCCATCGAATACAGCAAAGCGTGGTTGGCGGCACAAGCTACGGCTTACGGCACAAAAAAAGGTCTTCCTCTACAGAGAAAGACCTTTTTTAGGAAAATCAGGAGCGTGAAAGCTATGCCTTAATCGACTCAGCCAACACAATTACGTTGTTGCGCAGCACTTCCACCACACCGCCATCGATGTTGAACGACTCGCGGCCGCTGGCGCCGTTGATCGTCACCGCACCGGTTTTCAGCGCCGAAATCAGTGGTGCGTGGTTGTTGAGCACTTCAAACAGCCCGTCGATGCCCGGAAACTGCGCCGAGGTTACTTCGCCTTCAAACACCTTCCGGTCGGGCGTGATGATTTCTAAATGCATATTCTTTGAGCTATTAGCTGTTAGCTGATGACTGTTAGCTGATGACGAGACTATACCCAGAAGGCTAGCCGCTAACAACCATCAGCTAGCAGCTCAAAAGAAATTACTTGGCTTCGGCAATCAGTCGCTCGCCTTTGGCTACAGCATCTTCGATGTTGCCTACCAGGTTGAAAGCAGCCTCGGGCAGGTGGTCGTACTTGCCATCTATGATTTCGTTGAAGCCTTTGATGGTGTCCTTGATGTCAACTAGCACGCCTTTCAAACCCGTGAACTGCTCAGCCACGAAGAAGGGCTGCGACAGGAAGCGCTGCACACGACGGGCACGCGTTACCACCTGCTTGTCTTCTTCCGACAGCTCGTCCATACCCAGGATAGCAATGATGTCTTGCAGTTCCTTGTAGCGCTGGAGCAACTCTTTCACGCGCTGGGCGGTGTTGTAGTGCTCGTCGCCGAGGATAGTAGCGTCCAGAATGCGCGAGGTAGAGTCCAGTGGGTCCACAGCAGGGTAGATGCCCAGCTCGGCAATCTTACGCGACAATACCGTGGTAGCGTCCAAGTGAGCAAAGGTGTTGGCCGGAGCCGGGTCCGTCAAGTCATCGGCAGGTACATATACGGCCTGTACCGACGTGATGGAACCACGTTTGGTAGAGGTGATACGCTCCTGCATGGCACCCATCTCGGTAGCGAGGGTAGGCTGATAACCTACGGCCGAAGGCATACGACCCAGCAGAGCCGATACTTCTGAACCCGCCTGCGTGAAGCGGAAGATGTTGTCGATGAAAAACAGGATGTCACGACCAGCACCAGTGCCGTCGCCGTCGCGGAAGCTCTCGGCAATGGTCAGACCCGACAGGGCCACGCGGGCGCGGGCTCCGGGAGGCTCGTTCATCTGGCCGAACACGAGGGTAGCCTGCGACTTTTCCATCTCGGCCATGTCTACTTTGGAGAGGTCCCAGCCGCCTTCTTCCATCGAGTGCTTGAACTCCTCGCCGTAGCGAATGATGTTGGCCTCGATGAATTCACGCAACAAGTCGTTGCCTTCGCGGGTACGCTCACCCACACCGGCAAACACCGACAGACCCGAGTAGGCCTTGGCCACGTTGTTGATCAGCTCCTGAATCAGTACGGTTTTGCCTACCCCGGCACCGCCGAACAAACCAATCTTGCCACCCTTTACATAAGGAGCAAGCAGGTCAATTACTTTGATACCAGTGAAGAATACCTCCGACGACGTAGCCAGGTCCTCAAATGCTGGCGCGTGGCGGTGAATGGAGAGGCCGCCGGTGCTCTGGGGCTGCGGAATGCCGTCGATGGCCTGGCCGATTACGTTAAACAAGCGGCCTTTCACGCCGTCACCGGTGGGCATGGAGATAGGAGCGCCCAGATCACGCACTTCTGCGCCGCGGGTCAGGCCCTCCGTCGAGTCCATCGCAATGGTACGTACCCGGTCTTCCCCCAAGTGCTGCTGGCACTCCAGTACCACAACTTGGCCATTATCCTTCGTTACTTCGAGGGCATCCAAGATATTAGGCAGCTTAGCGCCTTCACCCGCGAAGCTCACGTCCACAACGGGACCAATGACTTGGGTGATTTTACCGATATTCGCCATGCGGTTCTTATTATATGTAGGGGGGTGCAACGTTTTCAGGCCGCAAAACTACGGCAAAATCGTTGCTTTGCCAAGTCTACTTGTATAGAGAGCCTGAGAAATTTTCAGCTTTTTACTGGAAACGTCACACTCTGAAAATCAAGGTTTCAGCACCCATTACCGACAAAAAAAGGGCATTTAAAACGAGTTGGTCGAAAAAAATATTTGCCCGAAAGTTTGCCTTGAATTCTAACAGTAGTACATTTGCACACCCAAACGGCACACCCCGTTGGGAATTACAAATTGTCCGATGGTGTAACTGGCAACACGCTTGATTTTGATTCAAGAAAGTCCAGGTTCGAGCCCTGGTCGGACAACTGCTCAACTACCGCGAAAGGCGCTGCATCTTCCTCTTCAGGAAGGCAGCGCCTTTCGCTTTTTCTGGTTTTTCCGGGGCGTTGGCTTTATTCGGGCCAGCGCTTGGCGCTTTCTGCTCGCTGGCCGTTCTTTGTCGTCTTCTCCAATACACCTACCTCTTTCTCATGGCACAACAGGTTAAAATCTTTACGGGCAACGCATCGCACGAACTCGGTGAGCAGATAGCGGCCGCCTACGGTATTCCGCTGGGCGACCTTAGCATCCAGCGCTTCGCCGATGCGGAACTGGGGCCGAGCTTCAACGAAAGCGTGCGCGGCTGCGCGGTTTTCCTGATTCAGAGCACCAACCCACCCGCCGAGAACCTAATGGAGCTGGCCCTGATGGTAGACGCCGCCAAGCGCGCTTCGGCTTACAAGGTGAACGTGGTGATGCCCTACATGGGCTACGCCCGCCAGGACCGCAAAGACAAGCCGCGCGTAAGCATTGGGGCCAAAGTGGTAGCTAACATCATACAAAGCGTAGGCGCCGACCGCCTAATGACCTGCGACCTGCACGCGGGCCAGATTCAGGGTTTCTTCGATATTCCGGTAGACCACCTTGACGGTGCTGCCGTGACGGTTCCCTACATCAAGTCAATGAACCTGGACAACCTGCTCTTCGCTTCCCCCGACGTGGGTGGGGTAGTACGCACGCGGGCCTACGCCAAGCGCTTTGGTGCCGAGATTGTGGTGTGCGACAAGATGCGTCTGCGGGCTAATGAAATTGCCTCCATGCAGGTAATCGGCGACGTGGCCGGCCACAACGTGGTTTTGGTAGACGACATCGTGGATACGGCCGGTACTATTTGCAAAGCCGCCGAGTTGCTGATGGAGCGCGGCGCCAAATCGGTACGCGCCGTGATTACCCACCCCCTACTCAGCGGCCCCGCCCACGACCGTATCCGCAACTCGGCCCTGGAAGAGTTGATTATTACGGACACCATTCCGCTGCGCGAAGAGAACAGCAAAATCAAGGTCGTGTCGGTGGCGGGGCTGTTTGCCCAGGCCATCCACAACGTCGTTAGTCACGAGTCGATTAGCTCGCTGTTTATTTAGAATTTTCTGTCATCCTGAACGCAGTGAAGGACCTTATGCCGCCAGAACGACTCGTTGTTACGAACATCGTTCTGGCGGCATAAGGTCCTTCACTGCGTTCAGGGTGACAGATGTTTATTACATCTTCTCCTTACCTGTCGGCAACACTTCCACA
>NZ_JAHWGL010000047.1 GCF_019334315.1 Hymenobacter profundi | reverse complement strand
AAGTAATGGTAAATGCTAATTACCTAGTGCTAGTCGTTCAAGCGTGATAAGGTCCTTCGCTGCGCTCAGGATGACAGCAAGGTTCTTACCGCGTTGCTACCCGCACGCCATCTTCCGCCGTGGCATTCTTGATCTTGGGCACCGATTGCAGGTAGGCATACAGCGCGTGCACTTCTTCTTCGGTCAGGCGGGAGTATTTGGGCATGGGGTTCTGTATAGGGCCGCTAGGTGCCATGCCGTAGCGCATGGCCTGGCCAAACTGCGCTTCGGTCCAGGTGCCGATGCCGGTTTCGGGGTCGGCGGTGATGTTGCGGGAGTAGATGGACTGGCCCTGTAGCGTGACTAGCTGGTTGCCGCCACCCAGGTAGCCTTCCGACTGCTCGGGGTGCTCCGCGTTGTTGGTTTTGAAGTCTTTGGAGTGGCACTCGAAGCATTGGTAGCGGCCCACTACCAGATAGCGGC
Organism: Hymenobacter profundi; assembly: GCF_019334315.1. GTDB lineage: Bacteria > Bacteroidota > Bacteroidia > Cytophagales > Hymenobacteraceae > Hymenobacter > Hymenobacter profundi. The sequence goes on along the minus strand of NZ_JAHWGL010000047.1, from coordinate 34,856 downwards.
CGTAAGCTATGGTTTCGGTTGGCTTGGGTGGGGCTATGCTGCGAGTGGGTAGGGGCGTGGGCTTCATTACCGTATTCGCCAATGCTTTAAGCAGGAATGAAGGCTGCTGCGCGGGGGTAGGGGTAGGCGCGGGTTTCACCCACGGGCTGCCAGAGTGCAGAAAGGCCAGCATACTGCTCATGTCCTCATCCGACATATGCACGAAATGCGGCATAATGAGACGATAACGCCCGTCGCGCCCGATACCGGTGCGTAGGAGCGTCACCACCTCCGCATCGGTCCAGTTGCCGATGCCGTGCGTTTTATCTTGGGTGATATTGGCCGAATAAACCGCTCCGAATTCCTTCGGAATATCCAGCAGTTGATGACCAGATAGTGAATTGGTTTGTCGATTGAGGTGGCAATCGGCGCAGCTAGCCGTAACCAGTTTCTCCCCCAAGTCTACCTGGATAGGGGTAGCCGCTACCACAGGGGGAGGCAGTTGGCTGGTGGGCACCTCGTAGGTAGGCACGCCATACACCTGCACCCACACCACAAGCCCGAGTACTGCTACAAGGATAACTAGCAGCACAGCGCCCCCAATTTTTACAATCTTATTCATATAATCACAAATTATATTTTATAAATACAATATAGCGCTTATATACTGAAAGAAGTTCTCATGTAGAAAGGAAAAAGATATGCACCACCCTATAATTTTCAGGGGGCAACTGAGGTAGCCCGAAACCAATGTCCTAGCGAATCAGTTGTATGCTTCAGTTGCCCTACTATGGCTTGGCCGATGCAGCGCGAAGCTTTCCTGGCACTTTCCCTTCTATATGAACGTACCCACTATTCGTACCCTCGGCGAGCTAAAACAATCTGGTTATCAGCCCCGCTCTGTGAAACAGGAGCTACGCGACAACCTGATTGCCAAGCTCCGCTCCAAAGAAGAAGTGTTTCCTGGCATTTATGGCTACGAGGAAACCGTTATTCCTGACCTGCAACGCGCCATTCTGGCCGGGCACCACATCAACATGCTGGGCCTACGGGGGCAGGCCAAAACTCGTATTGCTCGCCTGCTGGTAGGTTTGCTCGACGAGTACATTCCCGTGGTGGAAGGCTCGGAGCTGAACGATGACCCCTTGCAGCCCCTGTCGGTATTTGCCCGCAACCTCATTGAGGAGAAAGGCGACGACACGCCCATTTCCTGGCTGCACCGCGACGAGCGCTACACCGAGAAGCTGGCTACCCCCGACGTATCCGTAGCTGACCTCATCGGCGACGCCGACCCCATCAAAGCCGCTACCCTGAAGCTGCCCTACTCCGACGAACGGGTGATTCACTTCGGTCTGATTCCGCGTGCGCACCGCGGCATCTTCGTTATCAACGAGCTGCCCGACTTGCAGGCCCGTATTCAGGTGTCGCTCTTCAACATCTTGCAGGAAGGTGATATTCAGATTCGCGGTTTCAAGGTGCGCCTGCCGCTGGATATCCAGTTCGTCTTCACTGCCAACCCCGAAGACTACACCAACCGTGGCAGCATCGTAACGCCGCTGAAGGACCGTATCGACGCGCAGATTATCACGCACTACCCCAAGAGCATCGAAATTGGTAAGCGTATCACTAAGCAAGAAGCTCGCATTAAAGAGGAGCAAAAAGGCTTAGTGACCACCAACGAAATTGTGCACGACCTGGTGGAGCAGGTGGCCATTGAGGCCCGCGGCTCGGAGTATGTAGATGCTAAGTCGGGCGTGTCGGCCCGCCTTACTATCTCGGCCTACGAGCAGGTAATTGCCGCCGCCGAGCGCCGGGCGCTCATCAACGGTGAGAAAAACACGTACGTGCGCATTGCCGACTTCGTAGGAGCCGTGCCTGCCGTAACGGGTAAGGTAGAGCTGGTGTACGAAGGCGAACAGGAAGGCGCCGGTATTGTGGCCGAAAAGCTGATGGGCAAGGCCCTACGCACGCAATTCCTAAACTACTTCCCCGACCCTGAAAAGTCGAAGAAGCAGAAAGACAAGCCGAATCCCTACAAGTCCATCCAGGACTGGTTTGGCTCGCGCACCATCGACCTGCTACACGATGCTTCCGACGAAGACTACCGCAAGGTGCTCGACGTGGTGCCGGGTTTGCAAGACTTGGTGCAACAGAGCGTACCCAGCGAGTTGAGCAAGGAGAACCGCTACTTCTGGATGGAATTTGCCCTGCACGGTATGGCCGAGCACAGCCTGATTTCGCGCAACCGCCTCACGGCCGGCGCGCAGTTCAAGGACCTGCTCAGCAGCATGTTCACTATGCCCAACTTCGGGGATGACGACGACGATGACGACGACTACCAGTCGTCGCGCAAGCGCAAGCGCCGGTAGGGTAGGAGACCCATCCTAATGCACACAGAAAAGGCCCAGGCTATTGATAGACTGGGCCTTTTCTGTAATAGAAAGAGAGAATTACAACTTACGCGCTTTCAGCTCCTGCTTAGCTGCCTTCAGTTGATATTCCATAGACTTCAGTTTTGCCTTTTCAGCATCAACAATGCGCTCCTGGCTGTCAATGTCTCGCTCCAAACCTTCTACCCGTTGAGCTTGCTCGGCTATTACCGGATTGTTCGAGTTAACGTCGGATCGGAAGACAGAGCAGCTGCTGAGTGATGCAACAGATAGGAAAGCAAAGAGAATTGTTTTAGGAAAGAATTTCATAAGTGAAAAGCATTGTTATACTGTCATGTACGTGAGACCAGCTAGCTAGTTGAGCGGGCGTTAAAATAAAGAAGGCCTGCCAACACGAAGTTGGCAGGCCTTCTTTATCAGAAATTAGAAACCGAAAGCTACGCCTCGTTCACTACAATTTTCTCAATCGTATCGTTGGCGCGAATCTCGTCGATTATGTCCACGCCCTCTACCACTTTACCAAATACAGTGTGGTTTCGGTCAAGGTGGGCGGTGTTCTGGCGGTCGTGTACAATAAAGAACTGGCTACCCCCCGTGTTGCGGCCGGCGTGGGCCATGCTCAGAGCACCGCGCTCGTGATACTGGTGGTCGCCGGTCAGCTCACAGTCAATTTTATAGCCGGGGCCGCCGGTGCCGGGTGTGCCCTTGGCACCATCGCGGGAGTTGGGGCAGCCGCCCTGAATCACGAAGTTGGGGATAACGCGGTGAAACTTCAGACCGTCGTAGAAGCCTTTTTGCGCCAGATCGGTGAAATTTTTAACGGTTTTGGGGGCGTCCTGCTCGTAGAATTCTACTTTCATGATACCCTTATTGGTGTGGATTTCAGCGGTTTTCATATGGAAAACGGAAGATTAGATGGGTGGAAAGAATACCTACCGAAGAAGTGGCAGCCCTGCAAAAGTAACCAATTTGCGGGGGTAGGAAATCCGGTGGCCAATTCCTTGTCGTAGGTATTTGGTAGAACGGCCACCGTAGCCGAGCTTGCGGTGGCTTTCGGGCCAAACATACTTTCTTTCTTAACCCTCATTTCGTTTCCTGTCTTCATGAAAAAGACTTTCCGCAATTCCTTTCTGGCGCTTTGCGCTGTTGCCTCGGTAGGGTTTGGCCTGACCAGCTGCGACAACAACAAGGGTGCTGACACCACCACGGAAGCCCCCGGCACCGAATCGGCGATGACCGACACGCTAGCTACCATGCCCAACGACTCGTCGCGCATGGGCAAGCCCGAGGGCGTGCTGGTAGATGGCGTACCCATGACGCCAGACAAATCCATTGTGCAAAATGCTGTGATGGCACCTAGCGTGAGCACGCTGGTGAAGGCTGTGCAAGCTGCTGGCCTCGACGGTACCCTAAGCGGCCCCGGTCCGTTCACCGTATTTGCGCCCACCAACGCCGCCTTCGATAAGCTACCGAAAGGCGCACTGGCTGGCTTGATGAAGCCTGAAAGCAAGGAAAAGCTGAAGGGTGTACTCACCTACCACGTTATCCAGAGCCGCCTGCTGGCCGCTGACCTCAAAGACGGGCAGGAACTGACCACCATGAATGGCGAGAAAGTAAAAATCTCGGTGCAAGGTGGTAAAGTGATGATCAGCAACGGAAAAGACGCACCTGTTACTGTGCAAACTGCCGATGTAATTTCCAGCAACGGCGTAACCCACGTCATCGACGGTGTGCTGCTGCCCACCGCTCAATAATATCAACGATTTCCTGATTGGTTGAAAAGGCCCAGCTGTTTCGGCTGGGCTTTTTTTTGTTGTGAGAGGCGCGTGCAACGCGCCCCTACAGCCCAGCGCCTTGGGCCACGCGCTCTGCGAAGCTGGCCCAGTCAACATCTTGTTCATTGAGCGCGACGGTTGCGGTGAGTTGGTCGCGGATGATGTTAGCGAAGGGCATGGGTACCCCCTGTTTGTAAGCTTCCTGTACCACCAAGTTCATATCCTTGCGAATGATGGCGGGTGGGGCGCCCACGGGCTGGTAGTGGCGCTCGGCTATCAGCTTGCCGTAGCTTTTGTAGACGGGATTGTTGAACAGCGTGCTGGTAAGCATTTCGTAGAAGGCTACCCGATCGAGACCGGCTTTTTCGGCCAAGGTGAGAGCTTCGGCCATGCCCTCAATCACGGTGCCGAGTAGGAAGTTGCCGCAAAGCTTGGCTACGCTGGCAGCACCAGCATCGTCGCCGAATGAATAGGTGCCTTGGCCGAAAGCCGCTTGCAAAGGCTCCAGCCGCTGCCGCGCTTCGGTGGGGCCAGAGCTGCCTACCCACAGGTTACCGGCCTGGGCCACGTCGGGCTTGCCAAATACGGGCGAGGCTACCAGAGTAGAGCCATGTTGCTGATGCGCCTCGGCCAGACGGCGGTTGGTGTCGGAGGCTACAGTGCTACACGAAGCATGAATAGCACCTTGAGGTAGGGCCGCCAGAAAGCCCTCGGGGCCAATGGTTAGTTCTTCCAGTGCCTTATCATCCGTCACCATCGTAAACACAACCGTGGCTTCACGGACAGCCTCAGCAGGGGTAGCGGCTACGGTAGCGCCCTGTTGCCGGAGTGGCTCGGCTTTGCTAGCCGTGCGGTTGTATACGGTGAGCGGAAAACCGGCTTTTAGCAAGTTGGTCGCCATGGCGGCGCCCATGCTGCCCAAGCCCAGAAAGGCAATTTTCTCAGCCATTTTCTTTGTGAAAAGTGAAGGTGCAAATGGCTGGGTATACGCAGGAAGCGCGAAAAGAGACTGTCGACCGCCTGTTACTCGTTTTGAAGGGCACGGGCGATGCTGTCGGACGGCGTGTGCATGATTTGGTCTGGGTCCTGTGGCTCCAACTCCTCCTCTTCTAGTATAGCTGGCTCGGGCGAAGCAGGTAGTGTTTCAACGGAATCACTTGTCTCGGCGGAATCAGGGGCCATCATAACCTCCTCCTCCACAGGAGGTGTTCTGTGTCGAACAGACCTGGTAGGAGCGTGCGGCCGCGTGGTGGGGCGGGTGAAATGTTTCACTCCCCAAATGCCTGCTACCAGACCCAGTAGCAAGACCAACACCAGCAGGGCTACCCGTTCCAGACGAACCAGCTTTTGAGATTTAGCCACACGCCCAGGAGGCGGCGGCGTGCGTGAAGCGCTAGGGCGTTGAGGTTGGGCCGAAACCGTCAGCGGTACTTCGACCATTGGGGTAGGAGCAGGAGTTAGGGTTGAATGACGCAGTTGTTCCAGGAGTTGGCCGAGCTGTTGAATGCGGGCGTCCAATTCCTGATTGCGGGCGGCTGCCTCAGCGCGCACGGTACGCAATGCTTCTTCCAACGCCTGCTCCTGTTGCTCGGCCCGCCGCGCCGCATCCGATTGACCGGCTTGCGCTACCTGCTGCCGTAGCTGTTCCAGCTCCTTCGCCTGCACCGACTCGCGGGCAGCAGCGGTTTGCTGTTGCTGCGCAAGCTGCTGCTGCAACTCTCGCCGCAACTGCTCTAGCCGCACTTGTTCCTGCTGTTGCTCGGCTAGCGAGGTAGGCGAAGGTGCTCCGTAAGGCGGATCGGCGGGTACGTCTTCAGCGCCCAGCCAGCCCCAAAGCTGCCGTAGCTTGCGCGTCCAGTAGCCATCGGCTTCTGCATTCGTTGCTGGGGTAGCTTCGTTGGCGGGGTCTTCGTCTTGGTAAAGAGCTGTCAGGCGGTCAGCCCAGGCCAGCAGCTCGTGTTCGGCCAGGAGTAATTCTGGGTGCGCCAGCTGCCACAAGCGGCGCGGCAGCAGTTGCGCGTTGCTTAGGAGTTGGAAATCCCCGGCGCCGGGATAGTGGCGAAGCTGCCGCTCCACTTCCGGCCCAAACGACAACGGCGCTTCAAATAGTACCATACCCGTAAGGGGCGGTAGCTCGGCCGCTGGTCGATGCAGCTCCTTGCTCAGCCAAGCCGCCAGCGCTGCTTGTTGCTGTTGGTATTGGTCAAACGGATTATCGGCTGCCGCTCGGCTGGGTAGGGGCTGGCCATTTAGCTTCCAGGCGCCGTACTCCAGGGTAGGTACGCTCAGGTGGCCGCTCCCAGGTTCCAGTACTAACGCTGTGATGCTGCGCGGCCGCACTACCACGGCATCGAGGGCAATACCCGCGACATCTAAATTCCCTAGTAGCAACGTGGTAGGGGCAGCTACTTCGGCCTCCAATACCTCGCATACTGCTTCGTACTGCCGCTGCCGGGCGGCGTCTGCGAAAGGTGCAAATAAGAAGCAGTGGACCATGTTATGATGCTTTTAGCTGTTGGCTATCAGCCACTAGCTCTTGTTCTAACTTATTCCCTACGCTAGTTGCTGCTGGCTGTTCATCAGCAACTTCAGTTTCGGTTAGAGGGATAGGAAGACAGGTAGAGGCTTTCTTCCGCATGTTCACCTAATCCAAAACAAGCCCAACAAGCGCCCTTTGGGTGTATTTCCTAAATGTCAATAGCTCAATCAATGTCGATTATCCTCGTCGTGGAGCATGCTTAGGTAGCTGTCGTAGCGGGGTAGGGCAATGCGGCCTTTTTCCACGGCTTCGATAACAGCGCAGCCCGGCTCCTGCACGTGGCGGCAGTTGTGGTACCGGCACTGGTTGAGCAGGGCGCGCATCTCCGGGAAAAAGTGCGCCAACTCGCCTGGCTGCACGTCCACCAGACCCAGTTCCTTGATGCCGGGCGTGTCGATCAGGTAGGTGCCGGGGCGCACTTCCAGCATTTCGGCGTAGGTAGTGGTATGCACGCCTTTGTCAGAAAACTGGCTGATTTCAGCAGTTTTCAAGTCCAAATCGGGCACCAGTACATTGATCAACGTGCTTTTTCCTACCCCGGAGTGCCCCGAAAGCAGCGTGGTTTTACCATCGAGCAAAGCATCAACTTCGGCCACGCCTACCCCGCTTTGGGCCGAGGTGAGTAGGCTGGGGTAGCCCACGCGTTGGTACATTTTACCAATCTGCTGCTGATAATCGGCTAGGTCGTCGTCATGCAAATCAGCTTTGTTGAAGATGAGCGTGACCGGAATGCTGTACGCCTCCGCCGTAACCAGAAACCGGTCGATGAACCCGAACGACGTGGCCGGCGATACCAGCGTGACCACCAGCAGCGCCTGATCGAGGTTGGCGGCTACAATGTGGGAATGCTCCGTTTTATGCACCGAGCGCCGGATGATGTAGTTGCGGCGCGGCTCGATGTGATGAATCACGCCCGCGCCTTCGGTTTGCTCCTCCACCGTAAACTCCACCTGGTCGCCCACGGCCAGCGGGTTGCTTACCTTCAGGCCCTTCTGCTTGAACTTGCCCCGCAGTCGGCAGCGGTGCAGCGTCCCAGTAGCTGTATCGCGCACCAAATACCAAGACCCAGTTGATTTAACAACAATACCTACCACAGCGAGTAACTGAATGAATGAGTGAATAAATGCGTGATAGTAAGTGTAATACAGTATTGTCATCCTGCGCTTGCGAAAGACTTTCTCACGGTAGAACGAGTCGTTGGTACGTCTGTCGTTCTACCGTGAGAAAGTCTTTCGCAAGCTCAGGATGATAAACGGTTTTTATTATCACTCACTAGTTCACCATCAAGCCACGCCATAATGCGCTGGGTGGCGCCGGCGTGTTGAAATACGTAGTCCAGGTTGAGGTCTTGCACGACTAGGCGGGCGGCTTCGTTGCGCAGCAGGGGTAGCAGCGCCTTTTCCAGCTCCTGTGCTGAGTGCACAGGAAACGCGCCGCCTAGCGCCACCAATTCCACGGCTTCCTGAAACTTGTGGTAAGTAGGCCCAAAAAACACCGGCAAGCCAAACGCCGCCGCTTCCAATGTGTTGTGTAGGCCTTTGCCAAAGGCCCCACCCACGTAGGCAAACTGACCGAAACGGTAGAGCTGAGAGAGCAGCCCTACGTTGTCGATGAGCAACACGCGGGCTTGCGCCACGGTGGCCGGCGTGGCGGTGGAGTAGCGCACCACTTGGCCCGGCAGCGCCGCCTCTACCTGCCGCAGATTGGCCTCGCCAATTTCATGCGGTGCCACGATAAAGCGTAGCTCTTGGCGGTAACTTTGGAATATCGGCGTGAGGGTAGGCAGGTCTTCGGGCCAGCTGCTACCCACAATCATCACCGACGCCCCATCGACCTGAAAAGCATCTACGAGGGGTAGAGGAATGGGCGGTTGTGCCGCTGTGCGTGCTACCGTATCAAAGCGCGTGTCGCCGGCCACGCTCGCCTGCTGAATGCCAGCTTGGCGGAGCAACTCAACCGAAGCATCATTCTGCGTGAAAATATGCGTGAATCGGTTCAGAATATCACGGAAGAAGCCACCCCAGGGTTTGAAAAAGACTTGCTCGGGTCGAAAAATAGCGGATACGCATAGGGTAGGAACCTGGCGGCGTTGTAGTTCCCGCAGGAAATGGTGCCAGAATTCATACTTCACAAACACTGCCAGCCGGGGCCGCACCAAGTCAAGAAAGGCGCGGGCATTGGCGGCCGTATCCAAAGGTAGATATAGAATATAGGCCGCGCCGGGCCAGTTCTTGCGCACTTCGTAGCCCGAGGGCGAGAAAAACGTTAGCACGATTTTGTGCGTGGGATACTGGCGGGCGTAAGCCTCTATGAGTGGCCGGCCCTGCTCAAACTCGCCCAGCGAAGCACAGTGAAACCACGCCAGTGGCGCCGTTTCGTGCTGGAGCGCCTCGCGCAAACGGGTGTGCCAAGCCTTGCGGCCGCCTACCCACTGTGCCGCCTTAGGCACAAAGGGAGCCGCCAGCCGCAGCAGCAGGCCATACAAATACATGGCAACGGAATACAGAAAACTCAACAGCAAATGCGGAAATAACAGATAAGAAAAACCAGCAACGCGCTGGTGGTTTCTGCAAAAGTAGCGGGTTCCGGCTGCCCCACGAAAAAGCCCCGGTCCAGCAGGACCAGGGCTTTGCCGAAAGCAACTAATAAGGGGTGAATTAGCGGCCCTGCTGGCCCAGGTAATTCGAAACGCCTTCCTGCGTGGCCTGCATGCCTTGCTTGCCTTCTTCCCAGTCGGCGGGGCATACCTCGCCAAACTTCTCGAAGTGTTGCAGGGCGTCTACCATGCGCATTGCTTCGTCGATGGAGCGACCCAGCGGGCCGTCGTTCACGAGCTGGTGACGCACAATGCCATCTTTGTCAATCAGAAACAAGCCGCGGTATGCAACCGGTGAGCCTACGAAAATCATTTCGCCAGACTCATTGTAATCGTAATGACCGCCCAGCACGTCGTAGTTGGCGGCAATGGTTTTGGTAGCGTCGGCTACTAGCGGGTAGGTTACGCCCTCAATGCCACCCCGGTCGTGCGGAGTATTCAGCCAAGCAAAGTGCGAGAAGTGCGAGTCGGTGGAGCAGCCTACCACGGCTACGCCTTTCTTCTCGAAATCAGCCAGCCGCTCCTGAAAGGCCAGGATTTCGGTGGGGCACACAAAAGTGAAGTCGGAAGGGTAGAAGTAGAACAATACGTGCTTCTTGCCCAGGTAACGGTCGAGAGAATACTCTTCCTCGAATTCGCCGTCGATAACGGCCGTAGCCTTGAAAGAAGGAGCACGTTTGCCAACGAGAACTGCCATGGTTATTAGGAAATTGGGGGTAAAAGGGAATGAAAAAGCAAGGGAATCGTTGGGCGGGATGGGTCAGGCAGAGCGGATGATTTTCTCGCCGGTGATGTGTAGCGAGAACGAATGCGGCTGGAAGTTTTCAAACCCCCGCGCCGCCAGAAACTCCTGAATCAGAGCGTCCAGCTGCGGGTCGCGGTAGTCCAGAATTTCCTGGGTAGCGGTGCAAAACAAGTGGTGGTGGGGCGAACAATCAGCATCGTAGCGACGGGCCGCGCCGTCGGCCACAGCCACTCGCTTCACCAACCCCGCTACCACAAAACTATCCAGCGCCTTATACACCGTACCCAGCGACAGGGTAGGGGCTTCGACCGCAACCTGGCGGTGTACCTGCTCGGCGGTGGGGTGGTCGCGCAGGGCCAGCAATCCGCCCAGAATCAGAACGCGTTGTTGGGTAGCGCGCAATCCAGCACGAGCCAGCAGGCCGCGCACGTGCGCAGGGGTAGGCAAGGAAGGAGTTGTAGAAGCAGCAGAAACCGGCACTGGTCAGGAGGAATGAACCGCAAAGATAAGGTGAAAAGCGCAGGAGCCGCCACAATGTTTCGGCTAGCCTGGCACTACCATCTCACTTATACCTCCTCGCGGCACACCATCTGGAAGGTTTGCCGGGTGCGTTGCTCCAGCAGCAGCGTACGGCCCGCCGTAAGGCGTTCCAGGCTATCAGTAGTGTAGTTTTTGATGGTGTAAAGCACTAGCTCCGTGTTGTAATGCACCGTGAACTGGTCGCGCAGCAAGCTCAGCAATTGCTCCAACCGATAAGCCGAAAAATCGGTGCACACCGAGAAGCTAATGGCCGAGTTCTGCATCACGTGAATTTTGAGCCGCACCTGTGCCAACGCCCCAAAAATTACCTCCAGGTTTTCCTCCGAAATAAACGTGAGGTCTTTCGACTCAAAGGAAATCAGGCACTGGCCGGCCTTGCGGATATAGGCCGGCGCCAGTAGCCCGTGCTGACAGTCATGCACGCGCGTTCCTTCAGCCGTGGGGTGCAAAAACGACTTCACCAGCAACGGAATCCCGCGCACCGCCAGCGGCTTAATGGTTTTGGGGTGAATCACAGACGCACCGTAGTAGGCCATTTCGATGGTTTCCTGGTAGCTGATTTCCGGGTAGCGCACCGTGTCGGCAAAGAACTTGGGGTCGGCGTTGAGTAGGCCCGCCACGTCTTTCCAGATGGTAACGGATTCAGCGCCCATACAGTACGCCAGAATGGCCGCGGTGTAGTCTGAGCCCTCACGGCCGAGCGTGGTGGTGCGGCCGTCGGCGGTGCCGCCCAAAAAGCCCTGCGTCACCACGGGGCCTTGGGCCAGCAGTGGGGGTAGAGTATCCTGTAGCTGCTGTTCGGTGGTGGCCCAATCCACGCGCGCCTCGCGCCAAGTGCTATCGGTGCGGAGCAGAGGGCGGCAATCAAGCCACTGCGCCGCCAGCGTGTGGGCTACCAGCCGCGTAGCCAGTAGCTCCCCAAAGCTCACAATTTGGTCGTATTGCTGGTCGTATTGCGCGGGCGTGAGGTCGCTCAACTGCTGCCGAAGAAGAGTAAATAGTTCTTGTAGAGCGGGTTGTGCATCCTGCCGGGTAGGCTCTGCCAGTTCTTGGGCCGTTTGCAGGTGGTAGTCTTCCACCGCCTGCAAAGCTTCCGCGTACAGCTTTCCTGTGTAGGCCCGCTGAAAGACATCCTCCAACGCGTTGGTGGTTTTGCCCATTGCCGATACCACAATCAGCAGCGGGCCCTGGCCTTCATACATCCGCACAATGGCGGCCAGATTGCGGATGGCAGGGGCGTCCTTCACGGAGGCACCCCCAAACTTAAAAACCTTTAGAGTGGGTAGTGGCTGCATGGCTCAAAAGTAGCGGCTCCGGAATTGAATTCGCAGATAACAAGTACAAAAGCCCGCTCAGGAATTACCTGAGCGGGCTTTCGCGTGTAATCGAAGCCGACTATTCGGCTTTTTTCTTACTCTTTTTGGGTGCTTCCGTGGCAGCCTCTGGGTTGGCAGCCGCCGCGTCGTCCGTTGCCGTAGCATCCGCTGAAATCTCGCCGCCCGTGCTGAGGGGCTCGTCGGCTGCGGGGGTAGCGTCGTCCTCATCGGTAGCCGGAGCCTGGTATTCCAGGTTTTTGCTCACAATGCCGTACCAAGTCACCAGTTTCTTGATATCAGACATATACACCCGGTCGCGGTCGTAATCCGGAATTACCTGGCCCATGAAAGCCGTCAGGTCGCGGTCATCCGATTTGCTGGTCAGCTCCAGCTCGGCGCCAAACTGCTGGTGAATCCGGTCGAACACCTCAGTCAGAGCTACAGTCTGGTCATAGTCCTGGGTGTAGATGGAAATTTCCTGGAGCAGCGACACTTTGTTGCGGGCCGAGGCGATGGAGCGCGTGCCGCGGCCATCGAGGGCTTCAATAATAACGCCGGTGCGGGTGGGGCTTACAAGACGGTACAGACCGGGCATTCCGCTAATGGCGGCAATTTCCTTCAGGTCGTAGGGCATAAGGGTAAAGTCGGTTGGTGTAGAAGGCGGCAAAGGTAGCATTCCGAACGAGTTGGTGCCGGATGGCCGCCCGAAGATTCAATTAGAGCTTAAACACGATGGGCAGGCTGGTGAGCACCGCGTAATCGGGCTTCTTGAATTGCAGCAGTTTAGCTACGCGCATGGCTTCATCGCCGCAGCCACCGCCTACTCCTTTCACCAGCTTAAAGCCGCTGGTAGTGCCGTCGGTGTTCAGCGTGAAGCTCACAATACAGGTGCCCTGAATGCGGTTGCGCTTGGCCAGCACCGGGTATTTCAGCTCCTTCTCAATAAAGGCATACATGGCTTCCTGACCACCCTCGTAATACTCGGCCACTGGAATGGCTTTGGCAACGCCGCCGGCCGGAGCCGCTTGGGTAGCGGTTGGTGCCGGGGCTGCAGGCTTGGTTTGGGCAACCACGGAAGTTGCACCAGCCAGCAAACCACAACTCAGAAGAAAAGCGAATTTTTTCATGGGAATTAAGTAATCGTTCGAAAGTAAACGAGTTATTAATCGTTTCAGTGAATGAGAAGACAGCGGCCAAGAAAACATACGGCCGCGCTGCCTACCCCTAACGTCAAGAAAGAAGCCAGATTATGGGTTCTCTGGTGTTTCGGCCAGCTGCTGATTGATTTTACCAATAAAACCGAGTATCTCCTCCCGGCCTTCCTTCGACTCGGCGGAGGTAATAAAGTGGCGTGGCAGCTCATCCCAAATCGCGCTCATCTTTTCCAGATACGCATCAATCAGCTGGCGTGTGCGCGTGGCCGACTGCTTATCGGCCTTGGTAAACACCATCACGAAGGGAATGCCCTGGGTGCCTAGCATTTCCATAAACTCTAGGTCCACAGCCTGCGGGGGTAGGCGCGAGTCGAGCAGCACAAATAGGCACGTCAGATTTTCGCGGTTGCGCAGGTAGAAGTTGATCATCTTTCCCCACTGCGCCCGCGCCACTTTGCTCACTTTGGCGTAGCCATAGCCTGGCAAATCGACCAAGTACCAGTTTTTGTTGATCAGGAAATGGTTGATCAGCTGTGTTTTACCAGGAGTGGAGGACGTTTTAGCCAACGCCTTCTGCCCGGTTAGCATATTGATGAGGGAAGATTTGCCCACATTGGAGCGCCCAATGAAGGCATATTCCGGTAGGGTAGGCGGTGGGCAAGCGTCGAGGCGAGTATTGCTAGCCAGGAAGGCAGCATCGTGAATTTGCATAGGCAGCTAGGCGAAACCGCAAAGGTACAACGAGACGCCAGTATGAAGCGCCAGGAAAAAACTTTGCTATTTCCTTTTAAATAGCGTTATAATCCTGTATTCGTGTAAAAAATTGAAATACTAGGTATACTTTTTGGATGGCCAAATCTCCGAGCAATGAGCGTCACCTCAATATTTTCGAATGGATAGGATAAGAGTAAGGGCGTATTATAAAATTTCTATCTTTGCCCGCAAACGTGCTTGTTGGGGAAGCTCTACAACAGACTGTTACTAACAATTAGTTCCACTTCGTCGTACCAGCGCTACTAAATTATTTGCTTGCCCTTAACCCTGTAGCAGGTTTTAAGTATAAGAGGCAGCCTAATAAAAACTAAGTTTGCAGGGCGAAGCTGCTCTACCAACGAGCTACCGCACCGCTTTATTTTTCAAACATCTCCCCCAATGGACAACGTAGTCAAAAGCTTATTAAAGGCCTCTTGTGCTTTTGCCCTTGCTACTGCTATGGCCCAGCCTGCGCTGGCTCAAGGTACCCGCAAGCAGCTGAAGACCGCTAATAAGTTTTTCGAGCAGGAGAACTATCGGGCTTCTATTCCTTACTATGAGCAGGTGTTGGCGCAGGACCCCAACAACGCGCAGGCACTGTTCCGGGCTGGTATTGCCTATATGTCGTTTGATAAGGAAAAGGCCAGCGACTATATCTATAAGGCACAGAAGTTGAAACCACGTGTGTCGCGTGATGTGGAGTATTGGTTGGGCCGCGTAGATCACCTCAACTACAACTTCGACGAAGCTATTGCCCACTTTCAGGCCTACAACACCACCCTGAAAGCCAAGGATACCCGCAAAAAAGAACTGGCCCAGCTGATTCAGCACAGCAAAAACGCTAAGGTGCAGTTCAATACGCCCAAGGATATCTTCGTGAAAAACCTGGGGCCGACCATCAACACCCAGTGGTCGGAGCACAGCCCGGTTATCTCGCAGGACGACCAGGTGCTGCTCTTCACCTCGCGCTCGGACAATATGAACGAGACGCCAGTGGTGACGGAGAATAACAAGAGCAAAGTAAAAGACAAGAAACTAGCCGCCGACGGCCAGTACTACGAAAACATTTACGAGGCCAAGCGCATCAACGATGAGGAGTGGGAGAAGCCTCGCTCGCTGAGCACCGTGCTCAACGGCAAGGGGCACGACGCTTCTATTCAGGTATTCGACAACGACACCAAGCTGCTGATGTACCGCAACGACGAAGATGGCGACATCTTCTACTCGGAGAAGGTAGGTAGCGACTGGACGGAGGCGAAGAAGCTGAACAGCAATATCAACTCCAAGTCGTACGAGTCGGACGCCTATATCACGCCCGATGGCCAGACGATTTACTTCTCTACCTCAAAGTACTCGGAAGACGGCACGCTGGACATTTACTACTCTACTCGCCAGCAAGGCGGTGATTGGGGACCAGCCAAGTCGATTGGTAGCGCTATTAATACACCTTACGACGACGATAGCCCCTACCTGAGCCGCGACGGCAAAACGCTGTATTTCGCCTCGCGCGGCCACAACACCATGGGTGGCTACGATATTTTTAAGTCGGAGTGGGACGAAGTAGGCCGCAAGTGGGGTCGGGCCGAGAACATGGGCTACCCCATCAACACGCCCGACGACGACACCTACTACCGCCTCAGCCCCGATGGCAGCTACGCCTACCTCTCTAGCTACCGCATTGGTGGCTACGGTGAGAAGGACATCTACACCATCAACTACATCAAGAATGTGACGATTCGCGGCCAGGTGTTCTCGGCCCGCGACAGCGCTTCTGTGATTCCGGGTGTGGAATTGGTGTTCAGCGGCAAACAAGCCGATAACACGGCCCTGAGCTACCGCGATGTAACCAAGCCCGGCAACGGCGACTATCAGGTAAGCCTGCTGTCGGGTCGTACCTACCAGGTAGCCGTGTCGAAAGACGGTAAGAACATCGAGACGCAGGAGTTTGAGGTGCCTATCTCTACCAACGACTCTACCACCATTGTGAAGAACTTCTACGTGCCCTACGTAGATACCACTTCGCAAGTCGCGCTCAACAATATCTACTTCGATACCGACAAGTATAACCTGCGGCCGGAGTCGATTACAGAGCTGGACAATATTGCTCGTATTCTGAAGGCCAACCCCGGTATCAATATCTCGGTGGAAGGTAACTGCGACTCGCGTAATACCGACGAGTACAACATGGTACTGGGTCAGAACCGCGCCAATGCTGCTTACAACTACCTGAAGAAGCAAGGCGTAGCTGAAACCCGCATGGTAACGGTGAGCTACGGTGAGCGTCGTCCGGCAGCTCCAAACGATTCGCCGGAGAACATGCAGCTAAACCGCCGCACCGAATTCCGCGTGATTTTGGGTGAGGGTGAAACCATGCCGCAGATGAATGGCGGCGGCACGAGCACCAACTCGGGCGGAGGTGCCATGATGAGCCCTAGCTCGCAGCCTCGCATGACCCGGCCCATGAATGCCGCTCCTGGCGGAACCAGCGCCACGCTGGAGCCTGGCAAGAACACGGTGAAGCTCGACGATGGCACCAAAGTGAAGGTGAAAGTAGACGAGGATTCGGACAAGGTGAAAATTAAAACCAAAGGTCCGGAAGGCTCCAAGTCGAAGACGGTTACGCAGAACGGTACCATCGACGCGAAAGCAAAGACCGCTACCGGCGAGAAAACCAAAGTGAAGACTGACAATTAGTAAGTCATTGTCTGCCAACAACGCGGGCCGGGCATCATGCCCGGCCCGTTTAGTTTACAGGCACCTACTGCGGAAGTTGCGAGACCTTATCCCAACTTTATCCGCGCCGGGGCGTTATGTTTGAGCAATTCAGCGCCCCTTACTTCGTTTCTGCACTATATGTCCGTTGTTCCCTACAAAGACGACGCTGCCGGCAAAAAATCGCAGGTAGCTACCATGTTTAACAGCATCGCCGGCAAGTATGACTTTCTGAACCATTTCCTGAGTGTCGGCACCGATATCTACTGGCGGCGCAAAGCAGTGGGTGAACTGAAGCAACTGCGACCGGCCCGGATTCTGGATATTGCCACCGGCACCGCCGATTTTGCCATCGAAACGCTACGTGCCGCCACCCCCGACGCGCAGGTAACGGGCGTGGACATCTCGGAGGGAATGCTGGAGGTAGGGCGACGCAAGCTGCAGGCTAAAGGTCTCACCAACCGGATTAAGCTCGAACTAGGCGACTCTGAAAACCTGCCATTCCCCGACGACCACTTCGATGCCGTCACAGCGTCTTTTGGCGTGCGCAACTTTGAGAACCTCAAGCAGGGCCTAACGGAGATGCGGCGGGTACTGCGGCCCGGCGGAAAGCTTGTGATTCTGGAATTTTCCAAGCCCACTGCTTTCCCTATGAAGCAGGCGTACAATTTCTATTTTCAGCACATTCTACCTGTGTTTGGCAAGCTGATTTCCAAGGACCAAGCGGCTTATACTTACTTGCCCGAGTCGGTGCAGGCGTTTCCCGATGGTCCTGATTTTCTGGCAATTCTTTCACAGGTTGGATTTACTACCCCCGCATGGCAGCCTCTTACTTTCGGCATCAGCTCCATTTATACTGCGCACAAATAGGTCGAGTGGCCGTGGTGGCCGCTTTGGCTGCCGTGGTTCCTTTTGGCGCCTACGCCCAGAAAAAAAGCCTTACTACAGCCAGTCGCGGCCGGCGTGGCCAAGTGAAATCGGTGACCAGCAACAACTTGCCGGGCTACGATGACCGGTGGTTTCACCCCGGCTTTTACATCGCACCGAATTTCTCCGGCTACCGCATCGAGCATACGCAGACCTACATTGACCGGCGAGACAGCGGCCTGGGCGTAACGGCGAATACCATCAACAGCCCTGGCTTCTCGGTGGGTTTTGTGGGCGACGCGCGCTTGTTGGAGTTTTTGAGCCTGCGCTTTGCGCCGGGCGTGAGCTTCATGACGCGCCGGGTGGAGTTTAAGCCCTACGGCTACACACCCGACCTAAACGTGCCAGATATGCCCAGAGAAATCCAGAACCAGGAGGTGGAAACCACCCAAGTGGATTTTCCGATTCTACTGAAATTTCACTCGCAGCGGCGGCGCAACACCCGCGTGTATATGGTGGGTGGGATTAAGCCGAGTGTGAACGTGGGCAACCGCATCAAAGACCCGGAAAACAACCTGCTACGCGTCAACAAAACCGACCTTGCCATCGAGTACGGGGTAGGGCTTGACCTGTTTTATCCGCTGTTCAAGTTTGCCCCAGAACTGCGCTTCTCGCACGGCCTGCGCAACATTCAGCAGAAAGAAGGCCAGACGGATGTGTATAACAATAGTTTGCAACGGATGAGCAGCCACACCGTGACGCTATATCTGAATTTTGAATAAGGTGAAGAACGAAAGGGTGAATGAGTAGTCGCTGGATTACTCATTCACCCTTTCGTTCTTCAGCCATCTACCCTTTCATTGTATGAAAACTGCTTTAATCACAGGCGCTTCGTCGGGGATTGGCCGGGCCACGGCGGTGGCGCTGGCAGAGTCTGGCTTCCGGCTGGTACTCACGGGACGTCGGCGCGAGAAGCTGGAAGAACTGGCGCAGCAACTGGCGCCTGCTCCTACCCATTTACTCACCTTTGATGTGCGCAACCGGGCTGCTACGGAGGCAGCCATTGGCAGCCTACCCACCGAGTTTCAGGAGATTGACGTGCTAATCAATAATGCTGGCAATGCTCACGGCCTGGCGCCCATTCAGGAAGGCGACCCGGAGGATTGGGATGCCATGCTGGACGGCAACGTGAAAGGTTTGCTTTACGTGACCCGCGCCGTGCTCCCCACCATGACGCGCCGCCAGCAGGGCCACATCGTGAATGTGGGCTCTATTGCCGGCAAAGAGGCCTACGCCAACGGCAACGTGTATTGCGCTTCCAAGGCCGCCGTCGACTCGCTTACGAAAGGCATGCGGTTGGATTTGCTACCCCACGGTATTCGGGTGGCTGAAGTGAACCCTGGCGCAGTGGAAACGGAGTTTTCGCAGGTGCGCTTCAAAGGTGACCAAGAGCGCGCCGATAAGGTATACCAGGGGTTTGAGCCGCTGCGTGCCGAAGATGTGGCCGACGTTATCCGGTTTATGGTCACGCGCCCGCCGCACGTCAACGTGGCGGAAGTGCTGCTGCTACCCACCGCGCAGGGCGCGGCTACTGCTATTCAGAAGGGGTAGGGCGCTGTCTGTCATCCTGAGCTTGCGAAGGACCTTCTCACGCGTGAACGAGTCGTTGGTACGCTGGCCGTTCACGCGTGAGAAGGTCCTTCGCAAGCTCAGGATGACAGACATTTTCTAGTGTTCCAAAGCTTCACGGAGCTGCTGCAGTACCACTCTATCCAGCTGATGCCGTCCCTCGAACCAAATGATTTCCGGCTCTACGCCTAGTCCATGCAGCGCCTCTTGCTGCTGCGCTACGGCTTCGTCGGTCACGTATTTGTCCTGCGTGCCGCATACCAGCGTGACGGGCACCTGCCGCAGCAGGCGGGCGGCCACAGACAAGTCCATATCGGGTGGGAAGGCGCCGGCCCAGAGCACCAGCCGCGCCGCCCGGAACGGAGCGTGAGCCAGCCATCGGCTTACAGTAGCGGCGCCTTGGGAAAAGCCCAGCACCAGCACTTGCGCGTCGGGCGCGCATTGGGCCAGAATGGTATCTGAGAGCTGGTTGAGGTAGGCTACGTAATCCTCAATTTCGGTGAGGCGGTCTTCGCGCGTCATCCAGGTAGACCCTACACGGCCACTAGTGCCCTGAAGGTAGAAGCGTGAAAGTCCTTCGGGCGCCAAGACTACCGTGTTTGGGTCGTCCTCGGTGAGGAAAGCGAAGTGCCGAATGAAGTAGGCAGCTAGCTGTCCGTAACCGTGGCACACCACCCACACGCGGCGCGTGGTAGGTCCAGGAGTGCCTAGTTGATAGTAGCGCGCCGTGCGCTGAACGCGAAGATGATGTTCCTGAGCAGCCACCAGCAGCGTTATACGATAGGTTGGGGGGTAGGCAGATTCTCAGCCGAGAAGCTGAAGGGTAGCAGGTCGCCCACGCTGCGGTAGCGGTAGATGGTACCATCGGGGCCGGGTAGCAGCAGCGGAATGGGGTGTTGCTGGCGGTGCTCGTACTCCGTCATCACCTGGCGGCAGGCGCCGCAGGGCCAGGCCAGCGTGAACTCACCATTGGCGGGACGGGCGGCCACGGCCATGCCCACAATGCGCTGGGCTGGCTGGCTGGCTGCCCAGCCAAACAGAGCCGTCCGCTCGGCGCAGAGGCCAGAAGGGTAGGCCGCATTCTCCTGGTTGTTTCCCCGAAACACACTGCCATCTTCCAGCAGCAGCGCCGCGCCCACGTGAAAATGCGAGTAGGGAGCGTACGCATGGTTGGTAGCGGCGCGGGCAGCCTGCCACACAGTGGCTTCGGCGGGCGTCAGTTCCGCTTCCGACGCCAGTACGTCGACGGTGATGGTGAGGTGCAGGGGGTGAGCCATCGGCAGGGCAATAGAAGTGACGGCGCCGAATAGCGGCCCCGTTTGTGAAGAGGGGCGGCGAAAATACAATTATCTGCTGATAAATCGGTTTGGGCTCGTTAGATGGTCATGCTGAGCGGAGTCGGAGCATCTCGCGTGCTCTTGGGAATTTCAACTTTTAGAATTACTACCTCACATCAGCACGCGAGATGCTCCGACTCCGCTCAGCATGACGTTCTGGTTGAAAACAATCCCTCTACAGACTCATCAACTCCCGAAAGCGGGCCGACTGCTGGCGCGAAACTTCCACCTCCGGCCCTTCGCGCAGCTGTATTTTGAGCGTGTTGCTGAACCAGGGTTCAATGCCGGCAATCCACTTCAGGTTGATGATCTGCTGCCGGTTGGCCCGGAAAAATACCCGCGGGTCGAGGCGCTGCTCCAGGTGCTGCAAGGTGCGCGGGATGAGGGGGTGCTGCTGGTCGAAGTAGACTTGGGTATAGCTTCCATTGATTTCAAACAGGCGGATATCAGCCAAGCGCACAAACCAGCACCGCTCGCCGTCCTTCACAAACACCTGGTCGTGCTCGGTGAGGAGGGTAGGGGCCGGCTCGGGTGTGGGGGTAGGCGGGTTATCGTCGGGAGGCGTTAGGACAGTGCGGGCTTTGGCCAAGGCGGCGGCGAGGCGGTGTTCCTGCACGGGCTTCAACAGGTAGTCCAGCGCATTCACCTCGAAAGCGCGGAGGGCGTATTCGTCGTAAGCGGTGGTGAAGATGACATGTGGGGCCGTGTCCAGCGAGGCCAGCAAGTCGAAGCCGGTTTCGCCGGGCATGTGAATGTCGAGCAGCAGCACATCGGGGCGGAGCGTGGGTAGGAGCTGGCGGGCTTCGGCGGCGTGGCGGGCTTCGCCTACTACCGTCACCTCGGGGTAGGCTTGCAACAGGTGGCGCAGTTCCTGGCGTGCCAGGCGCGAATCATCAACTAATAGAATATTCATAGCGTAAAAAATAGCTATACACTGGCTACCGTAGCGGGCGTGGAGTGGGAGGGCAGGGCGGCAGCTACGGGTAGCTGCACGTGCGCCAGTACCTGGTTGGGCGCGTTTGGGTCGTTGGTGAGCGTGAGGGTAGCGGCGGGTCCGAATAGCAGTGCGAGCCGCTCGCGGGCATTGCGTAGCCCGATACCCGTATGGCCCGGCGCAGGCAGCTGGTAGCTGCCGGTGTTGCGCACTACCACGTGCAGCTGCGCGCCATCGGCCGCCAATTGGGCCGAAATAGTGATGACGCCGCCTTCGGGCCGGGGCGCGATGCCGTGCTTAATGGCATTCTCCACCAGTAGCTGCAAGGTCATGGGCGGTATGGGAACGGCTAGGGTAACAGGGTCGATATCGAGCGTATACGTCAGGCGTTCTTCTAGTTGCATGGCTTCCAGCTGAAGATAGTGCTCCACAATTTCCAGCTCGCGGGCCAGCGGTACCTGCTCGGTGCCATTGAGTTGGATAGAGTAGCGCAGCAGGTCGGAGAGGTGCGTCATCATAGCGCGGGCGCGGGCGGGGTCTTCCATCACCAAGGCCCGAATATTATTAAGGCCATTGAATAGAAAATGCGGGTTGATCTGGGCTTTCAGGGTGCTCATTTCCGCCTCTCGCACGGCCGCCTGTAACTTCCATTTATCTACCTCGGCCTGCTTGTAGCGACTGAGGTAGTGCCAGCCGAAATAGCAGGCCGTCCAGAGCCAAAGCACGAAGTAAGTGTTAAGAATATAGCCCACAAATTGAGCGCCACCGGCCAACCCACCCATGCTGGCAGGCGGCCGGATCAGAAAGGCGATAATAACTCCCAGCACTATCTGGCCGAGCACGGCGGCTACCCCATTGGCTACAAGCAGCCGCCATAGCAATGCCCCAAAAGGCAACTGCTTCCAATGCTGCCGTTTTATCCAAGCGCGCACGCAGTGGCTGACAAGAAGGAGCACCACAGCTATAGCTAATTGAATGGCAAGAAGATGCCAGCCAATGACCACGCGCGCCGCAAACAACCGAATTAGTATCAGGCCAAGACAGGCGTAGAGCAGCCAGCCCGCTACTTGCAGGCTCCAATACCAACGACGATGGGTAGGAGTAGGGCTATCGACGGATAAGGAAGACATACAATTAAGCTGATAAAGCCACCGCGTTTTCTCGCCGAACGGCCCGCCAGCGGTATTCCAGGATGAGGATCGTCACAACATACAGCCCCACGATGAGAAATGGAATAGCAATGAATCGATGGGCCGGAAAAGCGTACCAGGTGGCCAGCACCAGCACCGTGCGCGCCACGGCGTGAAAAATTCCTACCCAGTGCTGGATAATCCAGGACAGCGGCAGCCACATCAGTCCCGAGAGGATACCGACGGTGAGGGGTAGGGAGGTATAATCGGCCTGAAAAAAGGGAATGGCAATGGCGTACACCAGCAACGACATCGCTACCGTGCTGAAAAACAGGATGTCAAACGCATTTTTGGGTTTGGTGCGGTCCAGGAAGTTTTCGCCAGTGAACCGGGAGAAAAACAGGCCCAGATACACAATGCTGCCGGTGCTCAAGTACAGTGCCCACACCATCTGCACGGGCGACGACAGCGTGAGGCCGGCCACGCCTACCACTGCCCAGGCCACGGTGCCCGCCAATGGCATAGCCAGCAGGCGCTGGGCGGTAAACTGCGCACGTTGCTGATCTAAGGACGAGCTAGGGGCTATCATGGCAAAAAGGGTTTGTGTAGAATTAGGAGAAAGCAAGCCGACGGTTGCCGAATTTGCGGTATGTTTAAGCAGTTAATCTATTCTGAACTGTACCGATGACACCCAAATCCCCTCCACGTTTCCGCACCACAATTTGCCAATTGCTGCTCCTGGCCGGTATGCTGCTGAGTGCAACGACCACCCGCGCCGCCGGCCGTGAGTACTACCAAATACAAGTCTATCATCTGCGCGATCAGCAGCAACAGCAGCGGGTAGAGGCCTTTTTGAAAGACGCCTACCTGCCGGCACTGCACAAGCTGGGTATTCCGAAAGTGGGCGTGTTCGAGCCAGTCGGCAACGATACGGCTGCCGACCGGCGCCTGCTAGTACTGGTGCCCTACCAGTCGCTGCAACAGTGGCAACGCGTAACAACGCAGTTGGAGCAACCGAAGGTGTATGGCGCCGCTGGACAACAATACTGGCAGGCCGCCCACGATCAAGCACCCTACACCCGCCTGGAAAATATTCTGCTAGAGTCGTTTTCTGATCAGCTCAAGCTCCAGACGCCGCCCCTAACTGGGCCACGCCCCGAGCGCATCTACGAGCTGCGCAGCTACGAAAGCGCTACCCAGGCCCAGCACCTCAACAAGGTGCAGATGTTTGTGCAGGGCGACGAGGTAGGCCTGTTCAAGCGCCTGGGTTTCAATGCGGTATTCTACGGCCGGGTTCTGGCGGGCAGCCACATGCCCAACCTGATGTATATGACCACCTTCGAGAATAAAGCCGCCCGCGACGCGCACTGGAAACAGTTTGGGGAGGCACCGGACTGGAAGAAGCTCTCGGCCCGGCCCGAATACCAAAACAACGTGTCGCATATTGATATGCAATTCCTGCACCCAGTGGCGTATTCTGATTTCTAGGGAGTAGCAGTGGGGCCAGGGGAGACCGTCATGCCTGATCAGGCATGACGGTCTTCTATTTTTTGGCGACTGCGTACTGCTTCAAAAAAGCGTCCGACTGCGCTAAGAACCACTGCGTGTCGTCCCACATCAGAAAGTGCTTGCCGGCTTCCGACATCTCAATCCGGTGCTGAGGTAGCTTGGCGTACTGCTGTTCGAAAATAGCGCGGGTGCTCTCCTTGGTAGAGCCGTAGGCCTTGTAAGCGGCCCAGGCACCCAGCACCAATACGGGCTGCTGAATGCGGGCCACGTCGGGACGCAAGTCGGTGGTATACATATCGTACATGGCTTGGCCTACAGTAGCGGGGTCGGAAGCCACGCTCCAGGCGGTGGCCTGTCGGATGCGGGCCGTATCGGTCATCAGGCTGGCCGACATCTGGCGGGCGGTGGCGGCGTCCATGTGGCCGCGGCCTACCTGCTGCCGTACGCCCTCGGCCATGGGCTTGGCGGCATCGGCGGTCAGCATAGGGTTTTGCACCGCCGACAGGAAGGGTAGGGAGTCCACAATCACCAGCGGCCCTACGGCGTCGGGTTGGGTGGTGCTCATCCACAGGGCCAGAAAGCCGCCCAGGCTGTGCCCTACTACTACGGGCTTGTGGAGGTGCTGCGTTTTGACGTAAGTGAGGAGCTGGTCGCGCACGTTTTGGAGCAGGTTTCCGGTGCTCGCCGGTGCGGGCGTGCCACCAAATCCGTTGATGGAAATGATGTGGCACTGGTACTGTTTCTGATAGTGCGCCACGGTTTCATCCCACACGGCACCAGGGCAGGTTAGGCCCGGAATAAGCAGCATGGGCTGGCCTTTGCCCACCACGCGCACCGTGAAGTGGGGGTGCGCAGCGGCTGGGCTATCGGCTACGAGGGAGGTAGGGGTAGGGACCGATGCGCTGGCTACGGGTGCGGTGGTGAAAAGTGTGGCGCTGGTAAGCAGGGCAGCGCAGAAGGTACGGAGGAGGGCTGTCAAGTTCATCGTGGTAGGGGTATAAGACGTTTGTAGTGCGATTGATACCTCAAACCTAGCGGGCCTTTCAGCTGGGAAAAATTGTTTTTCAGCGAACGGTACAACAGCGGGTTGAACTGCGCTGGGGGTAGGGCGAATGGCAGGACATACGCCTGCCGGTCGGACGTCGTAGGCGTCCGACGACCGGTTACGGTCTGGGTTTCCTACTGATGGCTATGCATGTGGTGCGGTAGTCAGCAATGGCAACCAGTCGGACACCCGCGGCGTCCGACCGGCAGGCGTATGTTCCCGGAGTTGTTAGCTTTGACAATACACCCGACCCTTCCGACATGTCCCTACCCACCCGCCTATTGCTGCTCGGTGCCGGCCGCTCGGCTTCTGCGCTCATTGCCTACCTGCTGCGCCACGCACCTGCGGAAAATTGGCAGCTCACCATTGCTGACCTCGACCCCGCTCCCCTGGCGCCCGTACTGGCCGCGCACGCTGCCTACGCCCGCGCCGTGCTGTTCTCCACCGACGATGCCGCCTGCCTCGACGAGCTAGTGCAGCAGCACGATGTCGTAATTTCGATGCTGCCCGCGTTTCTGCACCCGGTGGTGGCGCGGGTGTGCGTACGCCACCGCCGGCACCTGGCCACCGCCAGCTACGCCACGCCCGAGCTGCGCGCATTGGATGCGGAGGCCCGTGCTGCGGGCGTCACGCTGCTCATGGAGTGCGGCCTCGACCCCGGCCTGGATCATATGTCGGCCATGCAGATGATTGACAGCATTCGGGCGCGGGGCGGGCGGCTCACCAGCTTCAAATCGTACTGCGGCGGCTTGCTGGCCCCTGATTCAGAAGGCGACAATCCGTGGCGCTACAAGTTCACCTGGAATCCGCGCAACGTGGTGCTGGCCGGGCAAAGCACGGCGCAGTACCTAGAAGATGGCCGCCCGCGGCTGGTGCCCTACCACCAGCTATTTGCCCGCGCCGAGCCCTTCAGCGTACCCGGCTACGGCGACTTCGAGGGCTACCCCAACCGCGACTCGCTCAGCTACCGCCCCCTCTACGGCCTCGACGGCATCCCTACGATGCTGCGCGGCACCCTACGCCGCCCCGGCTACTGCGCCGCCTGGCACGCGCTGGTGCAGCTGGGCCTCACCGACGACTCGGTGCGCCTGGGCAACGCCGCGAGCCTGCCGTGGAGCGAGCTGGTGGCCGCCTGTTTGCCGCGGCTACCACTTCCCCACTGGTCGCCGGTGGGGTGGGTGACGGACTACCTGCAACTTGCACCCAACAGCCCCGAAATGCAGTTGCTGACGTGGCTGGGCATCTTCTCGCTGGAGCCGGTAGGCCTTGCCAACGCCACGCCGGCCCAGTTGCTGGAGCACCTGCTGCTGCGCAAATGGGCGCTCCAGCCGCAAGACCGCGACATGGTGGTGATGCAGCACCAATTTGAGTATGAACTAGCCGGATTGGTGTATGCGAACACCGCATCGTTGGTGGTGCTAGGTGATGACGCCACGCACACCGCCATGGCCAAAACGGTAGGGCTGCCGCTGGGCATGGCCGTGCGGCGTCTGGCCGGCGGGCACGTGGCCGCATACGGCATCGTGCTTCCTACCCAGGCTGATATCTACGAGCCGATTTTGCACGAGCTGGCAGCGGAATACGACATCCGCTTTACAGAGGGCGAGGAAATGTGTCTGATGGCGTAGGGCATATTTCGCCCGGAGGAGACAGAAGCTTGCCTACTGCCTGTCAACTTTCTTTCCCTACTATGATAGGCGGCAAGAGGGCGGCGGTGGGTAGGGCAAGTCGAGGAGACGCGTCAATGCGGGAGCTTGTCGCGCAGGGCGCTGTAGGTCCAGGTGCCGGCCAGTGCGGCCAGAAGCAGCACGGCCGCGCCAGCCACGCCACTGCCTAGCTGGGCGAAGATGGGACCAGGGCAGGCACCCGTCAGGGCCCAGCCCAACCCGAAAATGAGGCCCCCAATCCAGGTGCCGTGCGTGTATTTCTTATCGGTCAGGCTGATTTCTTCGCCGTGAATGGTTTTGAGGCGATTGCGCTTGATGAGTTGGATAGACACCATGCCCACCAGAATAGCCGAGCCAATGACCCCATACATGTGGAAGCTCTGGAAGCGGAACATTTCCTGAATGCGCCACCAGCTCACTACCTCGCTTTTAGTAAGAATCAGGCCAAACAACACGCCCAGGACCAGATATTTCAGATTTTTCATAAGCAGACTAAAAGAGCAGCGGATAGATGACCCACGTCATCAGCAGGCCACCCGCAAAGAAGCCGACAACGGCTACCAGCGACACCCACTGCAAATTGGAAAGGCCCGAAATGGCGTGGCCCGACGTGCAGCCCCCGGCGTAGCGCGTGCCAAAGCCCACCAAAAAGCCGCCCAACACCAGAAACACCCAGCCTTTCCAGTTCAGCAGGTTTTCGAGGGCGAAAAGCTCCCGGGGCAGGAGGCCCGTGAAGTCGGTGAGGTGCAGTTGAGCCCGTAGGTCGCGCACGGTTTCGGCCGAAATGGCAATGGTATCGGGGTGGCCCAGCACCCGGTAGCCCAGAAAGCCACCGATGACGATGCCGAGCACGAAAAACAGATTCCACCGCTCGGCGTGCCAGTTGTAGGTCAGGAAGGGAATGCCGGCGGGCACGCAGGCCGCGCACACGTGGCGCAGCGAGGAACTGATGCCCAGAGCTTTGTTGCCAACGAGCAGGAGCGCAGGTACAGTTAGTCCAATGAGTGGGCCCGCCACGTACCAGGGCCAGGGTTGGCGAAGAAAATCAAGCATGAAGATGATGGAGTAGTAAAGAAGATGTTTAGAAAGTCGTGTTAACGCAGACAGGCTGTCATGCTGAGCTTGCCGAAGCATCTCTACCGTTTCGTTGAATAACTGCGGGCGAAGCGGTAGAGATGCTTCGGCAAGCTCAGCATGACCGTCCTTTGCCGCTTTCCTTTGTATCGGACACAAGTTTAATGATTAGCTAAAGCCGTCTGAAAGGATTTTACGGCTTCCCCCAAATCGAAGACGGCAGTGCCGGGTAGGGCCGGTGCCACGATGCTGGCCCCGATAGCCGAGCGGTAGCCGCCTGCACAGTGCACTACTACGGGCTTGTCCTGAGGAATTTCGCCTACCCGTTCCCGCAGCTCGGGCAGCGGAATGTTGAGTGCCCCCGCAAACAACGGCTCGGCCTGCGCTTCTAAAGCAGCGCGAATATCAACAACCGTATACGCCTCCGGGTGTTGGCGAAATGGCTCCACGTCTAGCGGCGGCAGAGAAGCTCCCGTAGTGGCGGGCGTACCCACCAACGCCCCTTTCAGCAAGGTTTCGTAGCCAATTTTGGCAGTCTTATGCAGTAAGTCCTCCCGACTGGCCTCGTCAGCAGCCACTAGGTAGAATGACTCTTCCGGCCCGACGATGGAGCCCAGCCAAGTCTCAAACTTGCCGCCCTGCTGTATGTTGAGGGCGCCGGCAACGTGCGCCTTTTTGAACGCGGCTTCGGGGCGGGCGTCTACTACCAGTACGCCCGGTTGCAGCGGCACGTCGGCCGCTAGGCGGGCTACCTGCTGTATGCTCAGAGCGTAGGCCGGGGCTCCGGTTTTGTTCAGGGCCACATCGTAGCCGAAGTATTTGGGAATGAAAGGCTGATCGACGAGGAGCTCTTGCACGAAGGCCTTCTCGCTCATGGCGCGCAGCATGGGGTTGCTGCGCTTCTCATCCGCTATGGTGCTGCTGCTGGCTCCGCTCAGAGCCTTGCCGCAGAGCGAGCCCGCGCCGTGGGCCGGATACACCAACACCTCGTTGGCCAGGGGCATGAGCTTGTGGTGCAGCGAGTGGTACAGCAGCTGGGCCAGGGCCTCGCGCTTGGCCGTCAGGTGGCCCGCCTCTTCGCGCAGGTCGGGGCGGCCCACGTCGCCGATGAACAGGGTATCGCCGGTGAATACGGCCTTGTCCTCGCCCTCGCGGCTGAGCACCACGCTAATGGAGTCGGGCGAGTGGCCGGGCGTGTTGAGGGCCCGGAAGGTGAGCTTGCCGACGGTAAAGACGTCGCCCTCGTCAAATGCTTCGTGCGGATACTCGGCGCCCAGCAGGTGGCTCACGCGAATGACGGCGCCGGTGTGCCGGGCAATTTCCAGGTGCGAGGAGACAAAATCGGCGTGCGGATGGGTTTCGATGATGCTCACGATGGTGGCGTCGTGGGCCTGCGCGTAGGCGTAGTAGGGCTGCGGATTGCGGGCCGGGTCAATCAGCACCATTTCGCGGGCGCACTCGCTCAGGATGGCGTAGGAAAAATGCGCCAGGCCTTTGTCTTCAAATTGTTCGATTTTCATGGGGTATGTCGATGTAAAAGATAGGAGTGGGAAACCACAGGAGGAAAAGCAGGCTGGAGAAATTCAGCGGGTAGGGCCGTGCGGCTTAGGACACGAATACCAATTCGCGCAGTAGAATAAACAAGCCCATCGTGAGGGCAAACCAGCCGAAAGCGGGCTTGAGCTTGGCGCCCGGGATGAAACGAGCCAGATAGGTACCCAGCACAATGCCCGCCAGCGTAAAAGACAGAAAGCCAAGTAAAAACGTCCAGGCAATAGGGGTGCCCGCACTGATATCACCGCTGAAGCCGATAAGCGAATTGAGGGCAATGATGGCCAGCGAAGTACCCACGGCCAGCTTCATGGGTAGGCGGGCGCCCAGTACCAGCGCCGGAATAATCAGAAAGCCGCCGCCGGCTCCTACAAAGCCCGTGAGGAGCCCCACAACTAGGCCAATGCCCAGAATCAGGGGGTAGTTGAAGGTGGGTAAGTGGTGCAGTTTTTCCGCCAGCACTTGTTCGGTTTGCTTTGCACGAATCATGGATAGGGCAGCTCCCACCATCAGCATTGCAAAAGTCACCAGCACCAGCAAATCTTTGGTGAAAACAACGTTGCCCACGCTGAATAGTACATGCGGAATGGCGGGCAGCAGCAGCTTGCGCACCACGAACACGGCCAGCAAAGAGGGGAGTAGGAACACAACAGCCGTCTTCAACGACACCAGCCCTCGGCGGAAATACCCCGAGGCACCCACCACCGAAGTAGAGCCAACCACAAACAGGGAATAGGCCGTGCTCAGCACCGGGTTCACGCCCATCAGGTACACCAGCACGGGCACGGTGAGAATAGAGCCGCCCCCGCCCAGTATGCCCAAAGAAAGTCCGATAAAAACTGCCGCGAAATAGCCCAGAAGTGAAAGCATGAGAAACAAGTGAACGAATGAATTTATGATAAAGTGTTCATGTGTTGGATCAAAAAAATGGCCGTTTCTACAGAAACGTGCAGGCGGCCAAGCACTGAATAACATCCACCACTTCCCGCATTTTCAGCGCGTAGTAAATGTTCTTGCCTTCGCGGTGGGAACTCAGAATGCCTTTCAGCTTCATGCCCGACAAGTGGTGCGAGAGCAGGCTTTGCTCTACCCCCAGTTGCTCGCTGATGTCCGTCACCGATAGGTTCTCGTGGTTAGAAAGCAACTGCACGATGGCAATGCGGGTAGGGTGCGCCGTGGTTTTGAGAATGAACGCCACCTTCTCCATCTTTTCGGTGGTCAGGTTCAGTTCAGCGTTGGGGGTAGGCGAGAGAGTCATAGCGGTAGTAAACTTATGAATAGTTGTTCATTTATACAAGTGTTTTGGGCGTGTTAGTTCCTTAGACTCTTCCTATGCACAATACAGGCGAAAGAAACGCACCCGCATGAGGGAGTTTCATGAAGTTTTTACAGGCCTTATACGTAGCATTTATAAACGCATTTTAGGGAAAGAGGTAGGCAATGGCGCATCACAATGATTTTTGTATAGATTAACACATATATACCGTTGTACCTCGCATGAACGCGTATCTTCTGTTGCGCCTGCGGATACTAAGGCGTCACCTGCTGGAGCTAGGATGGTGGCGGTTGCTACTGCTTGGGGCAATGCTATTAGCGGTAAGTAGCAAAGCGCTGCTCACGGCGGCGCGCCATCCGGTAGGCCAGTGGGTAGTGCCAATACTAGGTATGTGGCTGTGCCTCAGCGCCCACTGGCGGCGAGACGACCTGCCTTTTCTGCAAGCAGTAGCCCCCACATTTCGGCAATGGTTGGCCGTGGAGTATGCGTTGCTGCTGAGCCCGGCCGCGGCAGTGCTGCTGGCGCATGGCAGGGTAGGCGCCGCGGTACTAACGATGCTGGCCGTCGCCGCTGTGCCGTGGCTGCCGATTCCGGCCGTGCGGACGCGCAAGCAGGGTAGGAGTAGTCTGTTTCGGGCTGAGGCGTTTGAGTGGGTAGGGGGCTGGCGGCAGGGCGGCGGCATGCTGGTATGGCTGGGGCTGTTCGGCGTGGCCGTGTGGCAGCATCAGCTACCCCTCGTTGCGGCTGGAGCGGCGGTACTGTGGCTGTTGTGGGTGCTGAGTTGCTACGGCACGGCCGAGCCATCCACGATGGTGCTAACGGCCGCCCGTGGGGTAGACGCCTTCCTCTGGCGACGCGTGTGGCTGCTGTGGGCTTACTACCTGCTCACGGCAACTCCTTTCCTCGCAATAATGGCGGTAGGATCTGCTACCTGGGTAAGCGCTTTGGGACTGTTATTATGGAATTTGGCAGTCCTAGCCGGAGCGTTGCTCGCCAAATACGCCTTCTACCCCAATGCTTTCTTGAGTCTTACCATACAAGTGGGCGTGGTAGCGCTGGGCTTGCTGATTGTGTTGAATACCGTGTACGGGGCAGTATTTGTGGCGGCGTTTCCTGTTTTGCTAACTAAAAGCCGACGGCGGTTGGCCGCTTTTCGCTATGATTGAAATTCGCAACCTACACAAAGCCTACGACGCGCAGCCCGTCCTGCACCACGTCAGCCTCGACTTGCGCCCTGGTACCATCCACGGGTTGGTAGGTGTGAACGGGGCTGGCAAAACCACGCTGCTGAACTGCATCTACGGGCTGATTGCCGACTACCACGGCACGGTGCGCGAAACCACCGGCCTCAGCCTGCGCCAGCATACGAGCCTGCTACCCTACGAGCCCTACTTCTATCCGCGCCTTACTGGCCGCGAATACCTCACCTTTTGCCTACAGGCACGAGGCCGGACAGTGCCGGATTTCGCGGAGTGGAACGAGTTGCTGGAACTACCGCTCGATGCCTATGCCGAAGACTATTCCGCTGGGATGAAGAAGAAGCTGGCCCTGCTGGCAGTGCTGGTGCAGGACTTCCGCTACCTCATTCTCGATGAGCCCTTCAACGGTCTCGACCTGGGTACCAACCTACTAGTGAAGGAAATACTGCTGCGGCTGCGGGCACGCGGCACTGGTATTCTCCTGACATCGCACCTACTCGGCACCCTCACCGAAATCTGCGACGAGCTAACCATTCTGGCTGCTGGCACCGTGCGTCGCCACTACACCCGTCCCGAGTTCGACCAGGTAAGTACCGATTTGCTCGACGAATTCTACCAAGACAAACTTACCCGACTCCGGCAACTAGTGTAGCGCTACAAGTGCAGATAAAACCCGCCTAGCAGCGCCCGGAACTCCTGCGAATACACCGCCTCATCTGCATCATGCAGCAGTAGCGTTTGCGTACTCACAGGTTGTGGCTGCCGCCCAAAGGCGGTAATGTGGCGCAACGCCCGGCTGCCGGGGCGGTGGTGCAGCGCCAGCCGAGCGGTAGGGTAGAGGCCCACGGCCGCTACGTCCTGCTCGAAATGCAGCATCTCGGGTGGCGGTAATAGCACCGTGAGTTTGCCCTGTTCAGTTAAAAAATCAGCGGCAAACCGGCTGATTTCGGTGAACGTCAGGGTGTCGTTGGCAGTGTGGCGGGCCGTGGTGCGTTGCGCGTCGGGCGAGCGGAGCGATTGACGGAAAAACGGCGGGTTGCACAGGATGTGGTCGTAGGGGGCGGGGTGGGTGGCCGCAAATTGGGCTAGGCTAATGGGGTAGGCGCGCAGGCGCTCTGCCCACGGCGAGGCGGCAAAGTTCTCGGCGGCCTGGGCGGCCGCGGCGGCATCTAATTCCACTGCTTCAATGGTGGCCGTGGGGTTGCGCTGGGCGGCCATCAGGGCCAGCAGGCCGGTGCCGGTGCCAATATCCAGTACGCGCCGGGCGCCGGCTACCGCCGCCGTGGCGCCCAGCACGCAGGCATCGGTGCACACCTTCATGGCACAGTGCGCCTGCTCTACCCGAAACTGCTTGAACTGAAAATAGGAATTGGCCATGATACTAAAGCGGCATAATCGCGGGCAAAGATAGGCTACCTTCCTGTCGTGCTTTCCGTATGCTGGCTTTACCTTCGTCCTTACTACCTAAAGTTTCCCTATGCTGCTGCGTTTACTCCGTTTGCTGAACCTTCGCACGGGCGCGTCCATCGGCGGTACCGTCGAGGACATTGAAGCCAATATTGAACTGCGAGGTTCGGTGCTTTGGATTCTGATGTGCGCGGCGCTGCTGGCCAGCATCGGCTTGGATACCAACTCGGCCGCCGTCATCATTGGGGCCATGTTGATTTCGCCGCTGATGGGTCCGATCCTGGGGGTAGGCATGAGCTTGGGTATCAACGACTCGGCTATGTTTCGGCACGCGCTGCGCCAACTGGGGTTGGCTACTGCTATCAGCCTGGTAGCCAGCGTACTCTATTTCAGCCTCACGCCCCTGGGGCAAGCCACACCCGAACTGCTCGCGCGCACGCACCCTACCCTGCTCGACGTGCTCATTGCCTTGTTTGGGGGCGTGGCCGGTATCATTTCCAGCTCCCGGCGCGATAAGACCAACGCCATTCCGGGCGTGGCCATTGCTACGGCGCTTATGCCCCCGCTGTGCACGGCCGGCTTTGGCCTGGCGCATCTCAACTGGTCAGTTTTTCTGGGGGCGTTGTACTTATACTGTATCAACGCGGCCTTCATCAGCTTGGCTACTTACATGATTGTGAGGGTAATGCGCTTTCCGCAACGCACGTATGTGGAGGAGGGACAGCAGCGCCGCGTCAACATCATTATGGGTCTGCTGCTGGCTTTAATTGTGGCTCCCAGCGTCTACTTCCTAGTGAGTGTATACCGCCAGGAGCGCGACCGGCGCATTGTGGAGGAGGTAGTGGTAGACGGATTGCGGGCGCAAGGCAACGAAGTGTTGCGCTGGGATATCGCGCACACCGATTCGACCAACCTGGTGCGGGTGTACTTCTCGGGCCTGAATGTGGTGCCCCGCCAAGTGGCCCAAATGGAAAAGCGGCTGCGCCAGCGCGACCTCAAAAACTACCAAGTGGAAGTGTCGCGGGTGAATATTTCAAAGGAGGAAGTAGCGCAGCTGAGTGAAGAAGCCGCCCGCAATCTGTTTCAAAACATGCAGTTAGAAGCGGAGCTGACGCGTGCACCCACCATCCGCACCACCAGTAGTCCAGCCAGCAACCCGCTGCCCTCGGCGGCGCAAGTGTTGCGCGAGGTTCGTGCCGCCTTTCCGCGCGTGGCCGGCCTGAGCGTGGCCCGCCCTCAAACCGATATTGCCCCCGACACCCTCCGCGCCGACACCCTGCTCACCGTAGCCGTAGCCTGGCAGCGCCCCGATACCGTGCCTACCCCCGCCGAAACCCAACGCCTCTACCAGTTTCTGCAAGCCCGCCTGCAACAGGACACGCTGGTGCTCAGCCGTACCCCACTCCGGCCTGTGCGCCAGCCCGCACCCCGCGCCGTACCCATCACGCTACCCCAAGCCCCTACCGTTCCGAAAACGTTGAATACGCCTACCCCAGCGGCTAGGCGGTGAAAGGTAAGTTTGTGAAATGGTGAGGTGGTGAGTTTGTGAAGTAGTGAAAAAAGCGTGTGTCATCCTGAGCGCAGTGAAGGACCTTATCATGTGAGAACGACCATCGTAACAACGACTCGTTCAACTGGCATAAGGTCCTTCGCAAGCTCAGGATGACACACGCTTTTTTCACTACTTCACAAACTCACCACTTCACCGCTTCTGCTCTATCAACTCATACCC
>NZ_JAHWGL010000046.1 GCF_019334315.1 Hymenobacter profundi | reverse complement strand
ACTGGTTTTAGGTCGGAAGAGTTAGGAAGTGGTGCGTTTGTGAAATGGTGAATGCGAGAGCGTCTGTCATCCTGAGCAGCGCGAAGGACCTTCTCACGGTAGAACAAGTCGTTAGTACAATAGTCGTTCAACTGGCACAAGGTCTTTCGCTCCGCTCAGGATGACAGGTGCTACTCTACCATCTCGTAAATTCACAAGCTCACCATTTCACCACTGCAACGGCACGCCCAACTCGCGCGCCAGCGGTGCGGCGGCCGATTGATACAGCCGTGTCAGCAGCTCATTAAGGCTATCGGCCAGCTCCACGTGGTAGTCTTCGTGAAGCTTCTGGGCTTGTTTGAGGGCTTCTTGGGTGCGACGGGCCAGATGTTGAAGAAGGGGCTGGGTAGGACCGTGCAAGCGTGCCACACTTTCAGGCTGGTGTGCAAACACGTTCAGCAGCAGGCGGATACTCAACTCTACTTCACAGTAGGTATCGCCTGTGATTTTGGTATGGTAGGCCAGTCGGGCCTGGAGCTGCCGCAGAATCAGGAGCAGGTCGTTGGGGGTTTGGTGGTAGCCGCGCACGGGGTCGTCTACCTGTTGGCGCAGGCGGTGGCGGCGTTCCTCCAGGGCATCTGGGCCTTCGAGTAAACGGTAGCTGAGTTGCTCCGTGAGCACGCTATCCTGGGCTACAAGGCGGGCCAGCAACTGGTCTTTTTCTTTTTGCGGTAGGTTGAAAAGAGCTTTGCGTAGGTCGGGGGGTAGGGCAGGCATTGGGGTAGCCGATTATTTTATCGAATGTCATTTAATAACATCAGCAACGACGGGCGCGTGCAACGCGCCCCTACTCCTCTGCCACTTCCTGTGCCTCGGGCTTGATACGACCAGCCAAAGCCAAGCGGTTCTTTTCCTCATCAAACTCGTTCTCGCTCTTGGCTATAACCACCGTGGCCACAGCGTTGCCGATGATGTTGGTAATGGCCCTGGATTCCGACATAAACCGATCCACGCCCAATAGCAAGGCCATGCCCTCCACGGGTATCACCTTGGTGGCGGCCAAAGTAGAGGCCAGCACAATAAACCCCGAGCCGGTGACGCCCGCCGCGCCCTTGCTGGTCAGCATCAGAATGCCGATGATGGTGAGCTGTTGGGTCAGGGAAAGGTCGATGCCGAAAGCTTGAGCCAGGAAAATGGCCGAGATGGAAAGATAGATAGTGGTGCCATCGAGGTTGAACGAATAGCCCGTTGGAATTACCAAACCTGCCACTGATCGCGAGCAGCCGAAGGTTTCGAGCTTATCGATGAGTAAGGGTAGGGCCGACTCCGACGACGACGTGCCCAGCACAATCAGCAGTTCTTCTTTGATGAAGGCCAGCAGCGTCAGAATACTGAATTTGTAGCGCCACGCCACCAGCCCCAGCACCCCGAAGATAAACAGGGCCATAGTGCCATACACGGTCAGCATCAGCTTCGCCAGGGGTAGGAGGGTGCTAATGCCGTACTTACCAATGGTGAAGGCCATGCCGCCGAAGGCACCCAGCGGCGCCAGCTTCATTACCAGGCCCAGCACCGCAAAAAAGATCTGACTCAGCTTCTCGAACATGCTGATAACGGGCGCGCTGATGTCCACTTTTACCTTGCTCAACGCCAGCCCAAACAGCACGGCTATCAGCAATACTTGCAGCACGTCGCTCTCGGCAAAAGCCCCCACAAAGCTGTCGGGCACGATGTGGGTGAAGAATTTCACCCAGTCCATGTTGGCGCCTTTTTCGGCGTACTCAGCCGTTTGGCTGGCTTGGGCAGCTACAGTGGTGGTATCAATACCGCGGCCAGGCTGGGTTAGGTTGGCTGCGCCTACCCCAATCACCAGCGCAAACGTGGTGATGATTTCAAAATATAGAATAGCCTTGCCGCCCACACGCCCTACCTTCTTCAGGTCGCCGATGTTGCCAATGCCCAGCACCACCGTCAGGAAGATGATGGGGGCAATCAGCATCTTGATGAGGTTGATGAACGTGTCGCCGATGGGCTTCATTGCCGCGCCTACCTCGGGAAAGAACGTGCCAACCAGAATGCCCAGCACAATGGCCGTAAGAACCTGAAACGTGAGGTTGCGGGAGAGTTTTTTCATGCCCCGCGAAGCTACGAAAGCAGACGGTAGGGTAGGGTATAAACCAAAACCACCTGACATCCTGAGCGGAGCGAAGGACCTTCTCACGCTAGCACGACCTGCGTCAGATAGCAACTATCTAATGCAAGTCGTGCTAGCGTGAGAAGGTCCTTCGCTCCGCTCAGGATGACAGGTGAGAGTTGGAAGGGTAGGCAGGTGATACCTACTTCTTCGCGTAGGCCACGCGGTAAATCACCCCATTGGCATCATCCGACACCAAAATAGAGCCGTCAGCGTGCTGGGCAATGCCGCACACGCGGCCAAACTGTGCCTTGTCGCCGTCTACGAGCCAGCCGGTTACGAAATCCTCGAACTTCTCGGGCTGACCTTGCTGGTTGAAGTGCACACGCACCAGCTTGTAGCCCGAAGGCTCGGCGCGGTTCCAGGAGCCGTGCATGGTCACGATGGCGTCGTTTTGATATTCCTGCGGAAACTGCTTGCCGTTGTAGAACACCATGCCCAGTGGGGCCGAGTGGGCCTTGTACAGGAGCTTGGGTTTTACGGTTTTAGCTGCATATTGCTCATAGGTCTGGCCGCCGGGTGGCTCATCGGCGGGGTTGGCTTTGCCATCTTCGAACACAAACGGCCAGCCATAATTGCCGCCCTGCTTGATTTCGTTCAGCTCCTCGTGCTGCTGCTCGTCGCCGAGCCAGTCGATGCCGTGGTCGAAGCCGAAGAGTTGCCCCGTGCGCGGGTGCCAGCCAAAGCCGATGGTATTGCGCAAGCCTTGAGCGAATACCGTGCGGCCCGAGCCGTCGGTCTTCACTTGCAGCAGGGTCGCGTTTTCCTTATTGTTCTCGTCGCAGGCGTTGCAGGTGCTACCCACCGAGAGGTAGAGCGTGCCGTCGGGGGCGAAGTTGAGGGTGCGGTTGGGGTGCTGGCCGGCGTCGGGTAGGTCGTTGTATAGGCGCTTCAACGGGCTCAGCGAACCATCTTTCTGAATATCGGCCACGTACAAATCCCGGATGGCTGCCACGTAGAGCTTGCCGTCTTTAATGGCTAGGCCGTGCAGGTTATCGGCCTGGGCCACCTGCTTGGTTTGGTCGGCCTTGCCGTCCTTGTTGGTGTCGCGCAGTAGCGTAACGGTGCCTTTGTCGCGGTTCGATACGTACACGTCGCCGTTGGGGGCTACGGCCAACATCCGGGGCTTTTCCAGCTTATCCGCAAACTTGGTGATTTTGAAACCAGGCGGCGCTTTCAACTGCGCCACGCGGGCATCGGTGGGGTCTACTTGCTCGGGCTTGAAGATGTGGCCGTCGTAAGACGCCTTCACCGACTTTTGGTAATCGTTCTGGGCAGCCGCCGTGAGCGTAGTAACCAGCGCCGCAGCAGTTAAGGTATGACGAAGTAAGTGCATCGTTGAATAAGAAAGGTTGTGTCCTATTCAACTGCGGATCATAGGGTAGGGTTACGAAACCCTATAAGGGGACTACTCTTTCGTGAGACGGACCCCAACTGTAAAGCCGGCCCGTATCCAGAGAAAACTCTTTTTATCTGAGTAAGAGGACTGATTGAAGCTGCCTGAAGTGATCTGCCAGCGATAGGCTGGGCCAGCGTACACTTCCGCAGTCAACCGCGAAAACAACGCCTGATGGCCCAATAGCGCACCTGTTTCCACTTCGGTGCGCCGCCGCTGGGTAGCGCCGGGCGGCGGCAGGTCGCCCAGGCCTAGCCGCAAGTGACCCACTCCCACAAACGGACTCAGAAACAGACCTACATTCTGCTGCGGAGGGTGTAGGTACCGGCGGTAGTCGAGGTAAACTTTCGGGCCGCTGCTTGGCTCGGCATCCTGCGCCGGAAAGTGCCGGTAGCTTCCCAGCAGTTGAACAGATGACCGACTGTTCCACCCCACTTCCAGGCCCAACGTGGCAGACAGCGGAATAAGCTCCCCCACATGCAACAGCGGGTTAATGCTGATTTTGGGCGTGATAGTCTGCCCCGTTGCCGCGCCAACCAAGAGCAGCCACAACACGCAAATACTCCCTGCCAACCGCCACATAACAAATAACAAATAAGATATATGCGGAGAGTTTTATCCCAATAATTCTTGATTCACATATACATACGTATACCGATGTGCTACCCCTTCGGGCACTTGCGGCAGCTGTTGCTGCGTCCAGGTATCATCGTCATAAATACCGGCGAGCTGAGCTTCAATAGCGTCTAATGTCAGTTCGGCCAGGGTAGGGTCGAGCTGGGTGGCGCGCTGGTGCAGCTCCTCGGGCGTGGTGGCCAGTGTGGTAGGGGTAGGCGCTTCGGAGGTGGGCAGGCTTTGCAGCGCAGCCAGCACTTTGGGCGTGAGGTATTGTTTCATATCGAAGGTAGGATAGAGCCTAAGCTACGCAAAAACCACCGAAGCCTACGAAACGGCTACCCGCGTTGGGCCGTACGCACAAGCTCAACATCACCTTCCGCTCTGCCCACATGAACTTCCTGACCGTCGGCCACGACCCTCAACACCATCCTATCCGCCTGCATTACGTCGATTTGGGCGAGGGCGAGCCCATTGTGCTGCTGCACGGCTACCCCGCCAGCCTCGAAATGTGGGAGCAGCAGTTACTGGAACTGCCCCGCCACGGCGCGCGGGTGGTAGCCTACTCCCGGCGCGGCTTCGGCTACTCCGACAAGCCCTGGGACGGCTACGACTACGACACGTTTGCCGACGATCTGAAAGCCGTACTCGATGCGCTGGACCTGCACAACGTGACGCTGGTAGGCTTTTCGATGGGCGGGGGCGAAGTGGCGCGCTACATGCACCGCCACCAGGGCGCCAGGGTAGGGAAGGTGGTGTTTGTGTCGTCTGTGACGCCCTACCTGTTTCAGGATGATGCCAACCCCGCGGGCCTGAGCGAGGAAGACCGCGCGGAAGAAATTGCCCACGTCCGCGCCGACCGTTTCGCGTTTCTGCGCGACTACAACCGGCAGTTCTACAGCAGCGGTTTGCTGCACGCCTCCGTCGGTAGCGCCTCGCTGCATTGGATGCAGCAGCTCTGCCAACGCGCCGCGCCCTGGGCCACCGAAGCTTGCATTGCAGCCTTCGGTACCACCGATTTTCGCCGTGATTTAGCGTTTCTAAGCTTGGCCGTGCCCATTCCTACCCTGGTTATCCACGGCAGCCACGATGAGCTATCGGCGGCCAAAGCGGGTGGGCGCCGGATGTGGCAATATGTGCCCCAAGCCGCCTACTTGGAGTACGATGGTGCCCCGCACGGCCTGTTCCTAACAGACAAAGACAGGTTCAACCAAGACGTGCTGGCGTTTGCAAAATACGGGCTGAAGGGTCTGGAATGAGCGGTATAGAGCGCAATGTAGCGACACACATATGATGTCGCTATATCGCTGATGTTGATCGTTCAATTCGGAGACGCAACATGTGGTGTTGCTACACCGGCTGGCTTTTTAGACGGTCTCAGGTACTCACTACGCTTTTTCCAATCGGCGTTTCAAATACCGTCGGATGGGAATATCTAGCCAAATTAAAGTTAGGTAAGCTAGTACAATCAGCGCTATAGTAGCCAGCGGAACGAGAATACTTAACTGGCCTGCGCTGGGTTTTTGAGCTGCCATATAGCTGAAAAATAACCATATAAAAGGGTAGTGAACGATATAAAGCGGATAAGAAATATTGCCCGAAAACTTGCACACCGCCGCAAGCCGGTCTGATAACTGTGCGCCGGCCCCCAGGGAAATTAAAAACGGAAAATAAAAAATAATGATAAGCGGCTCTGTTATCCAATTCAATTGATTCGAAAAAGGGGACAGAAGAGCAAGCAACAACAGTAAACTGGCGCTACCCAGTCCAAGGCGCGACGATAGTATCCACTGCGAGCGATAGACGAGCATACCCGCCAGAAAAGAAAAAAATACCCTGGCGCCGCCGCCCCAAAAAGTTTCGCCGCTCCAGCCAGCGGCCAGATTTTTAAAATGATACGCCGTGTAGAATAGCACACCGGCCGCAAAAATTATTAAAACCCACAACGCCTTATTGCGTAGCTTGAAAAGTAGCGTTGCGTAAATAATGCTGGCGATATATTCCCATAAAAGAGACCAGGTAGGCGGATTTAAATGATAAATATTTGCATATCGATCTTTTACAAGTGGGTAGGGAATAAGGAAGGCAGATGATATGCTTAATAACAGGGTTTTGCCAGCTCCATAAATAGCATATAGGCTGACGAAGGGGTCAAAAAAATATTCGACTAACCCTATAACGGTTCCAATAAGTATTAAAGGGTGCAGACGAATAAGGCGTAGCATGAAGAATTTCGTAAAGCTCATTTCTTCAATTCTATTGTCATAGGCATACGCAATAACAAAACCTGATAAACAGAAAAAGAAATCAACGGCTAAATAACCGTGTCCAATAAAGTTTTTCGTGGAATCAGGGATAATGATTTCCATGAAGTGAAATACCACAACGGCCACGGCCGCTACCCCTCGAAGGCCATCTAGTATTTCCAAATGGGGCCTGCTGGCAAGAGGGGTAGGGGAGGATGTTGCTGATTGCATAATCGGTAGAAGAACGGGCTTAGCTGGGCAGTAAAGCTAGCGCTGGGTGTGGTCTACCAAGCTACTATAAATCTGCTGCATCGGCCGGCTGCGTGCGCAACGCATAAAATTGCCCAAACAAACACTTGATACTTCCCGTTGGGCACAAC
This sequence comes from Hymenobacter profundi, assembly GCF_019334315.1. Lineage (GTDB taxonomy): Bacteria > Bacteroidota > Bacteroidia > Cytophagales > Hymenobacteraceae > Hymenobacter > Hymenobacter profundi. Next base: position 28,934 of record NZ_JAHWGL010000046.1, on the reverse strand, counting down.
ACACTTTGTTGCTTTCTGATGTATCATCGCTACTCGTTACCGCTGCTATTGCTGCTGCCTGCTACTCTGCACGCCCAAACTACGCCCTCTGATACAGTGCGCGTGCTACCCGAAGCCACGGTGGTAGGCTATGGCCAGAACCTGCCGTTGCGCCGCACGGCTGCTGCTGTCGGCGTGGTAAATGCCCGTGTTATTGGCCGTTTCAATGAAGCCAGTCTGGCCGAGGCGGTGAACACCCTACCCGGTGTGCGGCTGGAGGAGCGCGCCACGGCCAGCTACCGGCTCAACATCCGTGGCAGCTCGCTCCGCTCGCCCTACGGCGTGCGCAACGTGAAGGTGTACTACAACGATATTCCGTTCACGGATGCCACTGGTAGCACGGCCCTCAACTTGCTCGATGCCGCTACCATTGGGCGCATAGAGGTGCTGAAAGGTCCGGCCGGTAGCGTGTATGGCGCGGGTACCGGTGGCGTGGCCCTCCTCAGCAGCCGCCAGCCCGAAATAGGCACCACGCGGGCGCAGGTGGGTTTCACTACGGGTAGTTATGGGTTGCGGCGCTACGCGGCCGTAGCCGAAAGCGGTACGGCCACCAGCTCCATCCGAGCCCAGTACGTGCGCCAGACCCTCGATGGCTACCGCCAGCAAAGTGCCCTGCGCCGCGACGTAGTGGCGCTGGATGGTGAGTTCCGGCCATCGGCCAAGCAAACCATTGGCGTGCACGTGCTCTACACGGATATCGACTATGAACTGCCTGGCGGCCTCACGCGGGCGCAGTTTGCGCAAGACCCGCGGCAGGCGCGGCCCAGCACGGCTACCGCAGCGGGCTCGGTAGCGCAGAATACCTTTTATGCTTCGCGCACGGCATTGTTGGGTGTTTCGCACGAGTATCGCTTCACGGAGCGCTTTTCCAATAAAACCACGCTCTATACCACTGGTAGCGCCATTCGCACGGCTGCTATTACCGACTATGAGCGCAATACTCAGTTAGGCGGCGGCGGACGCACTACGTTCAACTACCGCACGGCGCTGGCCGGCCACACGCTCCGCCTCACGGCGGGCGGCGAGCTGCAAACGGGTTTCCTGGATGGGCGCAGCTTCCAGAACCTGCGGGGTAGGGTAGGGGCGCTGCGCTACAACGACGAGGTGCGCACGCTTACGGGCTTCGGCTTCGCGCAGGCTGATTACGAGCTGCCCGCTGATTTTCTGCTGACCGTAGCCGCCAGCTACAACCGCCTGCGCTACCGCATTGCGCGGGTATCGGACGCCACCACAAACCCCGACGGCTACGAGCTGACGCGCACCTTCCGGCCGGAGGTGTCGCCGCGGGTGGCCCTGCTGAAGCAGCTGACGCCGCAGTGGTCGGTGTACGGCAGTGTGAGCACCGGCTACGCCCCGCCCACCACCGACGACATCCGCACCTCCGATGGCTCCTTGAACCAGGAGTTGCAGGCCGAGCGCGGCACCAGCTACGAGGTAGGTACCCGCGGCTCCTTTCTGCAAGATCGGCTCACCTTCGACATAGCCGCCTACGATTTCCACCTGGACCAAACCATCGTGACGCGCACCACTGACCAGGGCGTGAGCGTGTTCTATAATGCCGGCACCACCCGGCAGCGTGGGGTAGAAGCCACCGTGAGCGGCTGGTTGTGGCGTAGCGCGGCAGTAGCCACTCAGCCCACTGCCCTACCTACTGGCGTGCGCGCCTGGGCCAGCTACGCCTACCAGCGCTACCGCTTCGGCACGTACGAGTCGGGCGGCAACGATTTCAGTGGCAACCGCCTCACCGGTACCGCGCCGCACACGCTCACCGCTGGCTTGGATGCTACTTCGGAGTTGGGTTTTTATCTCTACCCCACCGTTAATCACCAGGCCCGCTCACCTCTCAACGATGCTAATACGGAGTATGCTGCCGGCTACTGGACCTTCGGTAGCCGCGCCGGCTGGCGCCGCACCTTACTGGACCGCCTGGAAATGGATGTGTTTGCAGGCGTCAACAACCTCACCGACCGCAATTACAGCCTCGGCAACGACCTGAATGCGTTTGGTGGTCGTTACTTCCAACCCGCTAATGGCCGCAACTGGTACGGCGGCGCCACGGTAGGCTGGCGCTGGTAAGATTGAGACAGGCAAATAGTGAAACTAGTCGTTGATGGGGAGTAGTAGTACTGGCAGGGTAGCCCGCTGCACCAGCCTGGCCGTGACGCTGTGGTGGAACAAGTCGCCCAGCCACGTGTGCCGATGCACCTGCGCAACCAGTAGGTCCGCTTCGATTTCCTTCGCACCCTGCGCAATGCCATCGGCTATGGATATGTGGCGCACGCCATGGTGGTGCGGCTGCGAATCGGTGGGCAACAAGCCGCTGTCCAGCACGTGCTGGCATGCTACAGCAGTGCTGTCGTTGTCCTCCGGCTCGGCTACGTGTAGGATCGTAAAGCGAGAAGGCAGCTGGTGTAGCCAGGCTACCATAGCGTTTGCCTGCGGGAGCAAGGAAAACGGCTGATTGTCGGCGGCAATGGCAACGCACTGCGGCGGCATGGGGATAGGAGCGCTTTCGGGCACTACCAGCAAGGGGCAAGGCAAATGCCCCAGCAGTTTGAGGGCTGTAGTCTGCGCTACTACTTCCGGCGAGCCTTTGGTGGCAGCGGGCCTACCCAACAGCAGCAAGGCCGGCTGATAGCGCCGCACGCCGGCGTCCGCAGCCTCGGCCACACGGGCCACGGTAGCCTCCGTAATAACTGGAACCGACAGCTTATCGCGTCGCTGTAACAGGGCCGTGGCAATTTCACCCTCACTCAGCGGCGACAAGCTACCCGTAAGGGCCTCTGGGTCGAAAAGCGACGTGCGCTGCACGTGCAGCAATACGATGGTAGCGCGTAGTTGCACAGCCAACGCGTCGGCATAGGCTAGCGCGTGGTCGGCGGCGGGCGAGAAATCAGTTAGAACAAGCAGATGCATTGGGCACTGAAGTTAAGTTCTGTAAAACAACACAAACCCAAGCGGCGAGCAGCCATTGGGTAGCAATGCAAAAGCCCGCTCTCCAACGAAACGGAAGAGCGGGCTTACGCCATACGAACTGCCGCTTAGCGGTTGTTGTCGTCAATGGGGTTGTTGAAGCCAGGGTTCATCAGCTCGTCGGTTTGGCTGCTGGTATCGGAGTCGGGGCCGGCTGTGGGCGTATCAGGTAGGCCATTGGAGGCTTCGTCCAACATGTCGGAGGTGTCAAGCGTACCTTCTTCGTCCTTTTTATAGGAATACAGTTCTTCGTGGTGCTTGCGCTGCTCCTCAGACATGGGTTGGTTGTCGGAGATGTTGTTTGCTGAATCAGCCATAAAATCAGAATTACAGGTTATCCTGGTTTGGGTCGGGGCCTACCGTGGTGGGGTTACCGGGTTCGTTGGTTGGCCAGTTGCGGGTGCCGCTGCCGTAGCGCGGGTCGTCGTCGGCCCAGGAGGTGCGGCTCTCGTCTTCTTGGGCATCATCGCCCATTGCTTTTGCTACCCCACTTGGGTCCTGGTTTTGGGCTACGCCACCGCGCTGAAGCGGGTCAACGGTATCGGGTGCAGCCGCGCCTCCGGGATTGGTGCCGGCAGGCTTATGCTCAGTACCACTGGTAGTTGTATGGGGCTGCTTGCCAAAGTCGCCGTAGCCGGGCGTGCCGGCGTTGGGCTGCGCTGCTTGTGGGTTGGGCTGCAAGGGTTGTTCGGCTACCTCTTCGCCTTCTTTCAGGTTGAAGACGTCTTGGTTTTCGTGCGGCTTGCGGAACTCGCTGAACTCGTCCGGGTTATCGTTGCTGCCGTCGTTGGGATGCTTTTGCATGGGAGAGAGACTTAGGGTGAAATGGCGGAAAAACGGTGTAAATGACCGCCCCCGCTTCCTGAACTACGTAAAGTGGGCGGGGCGTGGCTACCTCTGGCAGCAAAAAATGCCCATGTGGTCTTCGCGCATCTTCCTTGTTTTTCTCTTTCAACATCTTCTGCGTATGTCTTTCCCTATTGAGCACCACACCCAGGATCAGGAATTTACCGTCAACATCGACGGCCACCAGGGCGAGTTGGCCTACAGCTTTCCCACCGAAGGTGTCGTCGACTTCACCCATACCTTCGTCGATAAAGCCTTGCGCGGCCAGGGCGTAGCCGATGCCATGGCCCGCCGTGCTCTGGATTTTGCCCGCGAGCAAAAGCTACAGGTGCGCACCAGCTGCGAGTTCATGCAGAAATTCGTGCAAGAGCACCACACCGAATATCAGGACTTGTTGGAGTAGGGGACAGCAGCGTGCCAGGGTAAGCCAAAATTCTGTACAGTTGCCCGGCGAATGTCGCACATCCGAGGGGTATCCTTTGTTGGTTTATGTAGATAGCGAAGTCCTAGTCCTAGAAAGTCGGGACCTTGCTATCAATCTGAACTTCCTATTCCTATGGATACGCAACCTACCGCCGCACCCCAACCCGCTGCCCCGCCCGCTTCTGTTGGTCCTACCGCGTCTGCTACCCTTGACATCGAGGGGATGACCTGCGCGGCGTGTGCGTCCGCCGTCGAACGGTCGTTGCGCCGCACGCCGGGTGTCACGCAGGCGCTGGTCAACTACGCCACCGAAAAGGCCACCGTGGAGTACGAGCCCGGCGCGGCCTCGCCGGGTGTGCTGCGCGAGGCTGTGCGCCGCGCCGGCTACGACGTAGCCGCTCGGCGGCCGGACACCAGCGCCACTGACCGCCAAGCCGCGCTGGACCAGCAAAAGGCCCAGGCCTATCATCACCTCAAACGCCGTTTGTGGGTAGCCGCTGCTCTCACGGCCGTTATCATGCCCTTGTCAATGCTGATGCTGTGGCCCGCGCTGTCGGCTCGCATCAACATGCAGTGGCTCAACTACCTGCTGCTGGTCCTCACGCTGCCAGTAGTGCTGTACAGCGGCCGCGAGTTCTACGCCTCGGCCTGGAAGGGCCTGCGCCACCGCACGGCCAACATGGACACGCTGATTGCAGTAGGCACCGGCGCGGCGTTTCTGTACAGCCTAGCCGTGACGCTGGCACCCAGTTTTTTCCAGGAGTATGGCCTGATGCCCGAGCCCTACTACGACACTACGGCTACCGTTATAGCCCTTATTCTGGTAGGCAAAGTGCTGGAAGCCCGCGCCAAAAATCGCACTTCCGATGCCATGCGCGCGCTGTTGCAGCTACAGCCCAAAACGGCCCGCGTACTCCGCGGTGGCAAGGAGGTTGACCTCCCCGTAGAGCAACTCGACGTGGACGATGTGGTAGCAGTGCGCCCCGGCGAGCAAGTGGCCACCGATGGCGTCATCACCGACGGCCGCTCTGCCCTCGACGAAAGCCTACTCACCGGCGAAAGCCTACCCGTAGAAAAGGCAGCCGGCGACGCCGTATTCGGCGCAACGCTCAACAAAACCGGTGCCTTCCACTTCCGCGTAACACAGGTAGGAGAAGAAACCATGCTGGCGCGCATTGTGCAACTCGTAGAAGACGCGCAAGGCTCGCGGGCGCCCATTCAGCGCCTCGCCGACCGCATCAGCGCCATCTTTGTGCCCACGGTTATTGGCATTGCGGTGCTCACGTTCATTGCGTGGTTTCTGCTGGCTCCCGCCGGAATGCGCCTGCCGCTAGCGCTCATCAACTTCGTGGCCGTGCTGATTATCGCCTGTCCGTGCGCGCTGGGGCTGGCCACGCCCACGGCCATTATGGTCAGTACCGGCAAAGGGGCCGAGCACGGGGTGCTTATCCGTAGCGCCGAAGCCCTGGAAAAAGCCCACGCCGTCACCACTATCCTGCTCGACAAAACCGGGACTATCACCAACGGCCAGCCAGCCGTAACCGACATCGTAACCGCCCCCGACTACCCCGAAGCGCATCTGCTGGCGCTGGTAGCCGCCGTGGAGCGGCATTCGGAGCACCCATTGGCGGCTGCGGTAGTGCAACACGCCACCAAGCAGTCAGTGGATTTTGCGTTGGAAGTAGCTGATTTTGAAGCCGTAGCCGGACATGGCGCCCGCGCAGTAGTAGCAGGGCAACACGTGCTCATTGGTAATCAACGCCTATTGGCCGACGCCAACATTACCCTACCCCCCACCCTATCCCAGGCCGCCGACGCGCTCTTGCAACAGGCCAAAACCGTACTCTACGTAGCCCTTGATGGGCAGGCTGCTGGCCTGCTAGCTGTGGCCGACACCGTGCGACCTACCTCTGCCGCGGCCATTGCTGAGCTACAGGCGCTGGGCCTGGAAGTGGTGATGATGACCGGCGACAACCCCCAAACGGCTCAGGCCGTCGCGGCGCAGGTAGGCATCCGGCGATATGTTGCCGAGGTGCTACCCCAAGACAAAGCGGCCCAGGTGCAAGCCCTACAACAAGAGGGTAAGGTAGTGGCCATGGTAGGCGACGGCATCAACGATGCTCCCGCGCTGGCGCAGGCCGATGTGGGCCTAGCCATGGGCACCGGCACCGATGTGGCCCTGGAAGCCGCCGGCATCACCCTCATGCGCGCCGACCTGCGAAGCGTGGTAACTGCCATTGCCTTATCGCGGCAAACAATGCGCATTGTACGCCAAAACCTGTTTTTCGCTTTTGTTTACAATGCACTGGGCATTCCTGTTGCGGCGGGCGTGTTATATCCCTTTTTCGGGGTGTTGCTCTCGCCCATGCTGGCAGCTGCTGCCATGGCACTTAGTTCCGTTTCGGTGCTCACCAACTCGCTGCGCTTGCGTGGTTTTCGCGGGTAGGGAGTTTAGAAATTGCTACTCCAGCGCATCATATTATAGTGTGCTGGATAGGAGAAAATGGACAAAACAGCGTTTATAGGCGGCGGATGCCCCCTTTTTCCCCGTTTTACTGGTTAAACTATATAATTAGTTGCATTCATTCTATCCTCCATAATGGTATAAATATAGATATATGAGTAACATGAGTGTGTTCTTGAGGTGTTATCTAGTAGTCATTATATTGATTTTAAATAACTTATGGCTATTGGCAGATTATATATTCATATAATTTATATAAATAGTTATTGTCACAATTACTGCAGAATATTCTTTGATTTTGGAAGAGGAAGTAGCAACCTTAGCATCACATTACGATTGTATGCACTCCTTTCTCCGCCCTTTTGCTCCCTCGCCAGTGCTGACTTTTAAACCTCATATGGGTATGATGTCGGCTAGCCCTTTTGGCTCTTCCTCATCCGAGCCTAGTGCATTATGCTTTCATAATAGCCAAGCCCAAGTAGAGTGGCTGGCCGACAGCTACATTCACGTACGCTGGACCGGGCAACCAATGAACAGCGCTGAATTTCGGGCAGTGTTCCGGTACATACAGGCGTTGCTAATCATCACGCAAGCCTCACTGGTACTAACTGACCATCGCGAAATGCTACCCCCGTCGCCCGCTGATATAAACTGGCTCATGCACGAATGGACTCCTACGGTAGTGCGTGAAACCAACTATTCTCACCGGGCTATCATACCGGCCCGCAACAGCCAGACCAGGGCAGCAATAGCCAAAGTAACTACCTGTGATGCATCGGCCGCTCTTACGGCCCAGTTTTTCACGGAAGTGGAGCCGGCAGTGCGCTGGCTACGCAGCATTTACGTGGTGTAAGTAGGGGGCGTGTTCATTAGGCTTTGCGGCTGGCCCGCTGGGCCAGCCGTAGCCACTCCTGGGCCGCGTCGCCATCATCGAACATCCGCATCTGTAGCTTTCCATTGACACCAATGTGCATGGCCTCGGCAGAAAGTGCTGCCAATGACTCCGAGCTGACAATATGCGCAAAATGGGTAAGGCCCTGACTGATGGCTCGGGGCGCCCAGTTGGTAACCAGCCACTCTACGGCGTGGTCCCAAGGACCAATAACCTGCCGATTATCATTGAGTAGGTAGGAGCAGGCGTGGTCTCGCAAGGGATGCAAGCAGGCATCAGCCCCGGCTATGATACCCACATAGGTTTGATAGCCAATCCAATTGTTATATACCCAGTTATTCACTGTGTCGAACTCAATGGTAAGGTAGACCTTACCAAATCCGTTGATTAACTCTGTTGGCATACGGACAGTGCAACTAGCGCCTTATGATAATGATGGAACACAGTAGTGTATAGTCTGATCAGTTATAGGGTAGCGTTATGCTGGCTCACCTTCTGGCTTAACAATACAGAGGCGCAAAGAACGGGAAGGAAAAAGAAAAATGCTGAAAACTCGGTGAGTGAAGTGCTCAGCAAGTTCAATAGCGCTTCCTACTGGTTATCCAGGTATTGGGCAATGCGGACTACTGGGAGCAGAAATGTAGAAGAAACTTCTTAGTTGTAAGTAGGTGGACGTAATTGTCGATCCAGCGGTCTATCAATGCCAGAAAGTCCACCGAGGTAAGGGCTGCGGCCTTTTCCTATTTACTGGACCGTTTAAAAGTAGAGCATCAGGCGTTTTGAAGCTCGACCGTAGTGGCCGCAGCCACTACCTCATCGGGCGTTAAATTCTGTAATGAGCTGTGCGGTCGGAAGTTATTGTAATCCTGTCGCCACTGCTCGATTTTATCCTGCGCATCGGCCAGCCACAGGAACCAGTGTACGTTCAAGCACTCATCCCGGAAGCTGCCATTGAACGATTCACTATACGGATTGTCTGTGGGTTTGCCGGGTCGGGAGAAGTCGAGCGTCACGTGCTGCTCGTACGCCTACTTGTCCAGCGCCTTACTGATAAACTCACTGCCATTGTCGACTTGAATGCGTTCGGGCATCACGCCTAACGCTTGCTGCAAGTGGCTCATGCTGGCCACCACGTCTTCGCCTTTCAACGACTGCCCCACAATGGCTAAGCATTGGCGACTAAAGTTATCCACTATCGTTAAGGCGCGGATTTTGCGCCCCTCAAAGAGCTGATCGGCCACAAAATCCATACTCCAACTCTGGTGTGGCCGCTGCAACTCCACCCGCTCCAGCCGGTGAGCGGCCGCCCGGCTGGAGCGGGTGGAGTTGCAGCGTAAATGCAGTCCTTCCAAGCAATAAAGGCGGTGCACGCGCTTGTGGTTGTCCGGCCAGCCCTCCCGACGCAAGAGTGTGAACAGGCGCTGACAGCCATAGCGGATCCGAACCTGGGCTAACTCCCGCAGGCGCTGGCGCAAGACTGTGTCATCCCACCCGTGCGGCTGGTAGTACCAACTCGACCGCCGGAGCGACACGAGTTGGCAAGCCCGGCGTGTAGACATCCGGTAGGCGTCAATTAAGTATTGAGCCGCGTGTCGACGCTGCTTGGGGCTTCAAAACTTTTTTTGAGCACGTCCTGCAACATCTGCTTGTCCAGGCTCAGATCAGCTACCAGCTGTTTGAGGTGTAGATTCTCTTCTTCCAACTGCTTCAACCGGCGCAACTCGGGCACGCCTAAGCCACCATACTTCTTCTTCCAGTTGTAGTATGTGGCCTCGCTGATGCCCATCTTCCGGCATACTTCCGCGACAGCCACGCCCGTGTCTGCTTGGCGCAGGGCAAATACGATTTGAGCCTCGGTAAACTTGGGCTTTTTCAGGGCAAGTGTCTCTGATTTTTAAGGTACGACAATGCCTGATTTTCTCTGGTTTAGCGTGGACTAGTTTTATGGGGAGAGGTCAAGCTTATCTTAGCACACTGTCCGTTTTTACTCGACTACCCCAGTCATGCTGAGTCTATGAAGGATCTTTTGCGTATCTCAACTTGACAATCGTACACGCCGGGTAGCAAAAAATTCCTAGCAACACAACGCCCCGGCCGGCTGGTCGGGGCGTTGTGTTATATCAACCTCTAGCGGATATAGTTAATGCCGATTTTTTGCCATTGGGTTATCTTCCTTTTGCTTTTATAGCTGATGTTCAACAAAATAGAAATAGCCCAACACACTGTATAACTTCTTATTGTATTTAAAAAGAAACCACACTTGGTAAAATAAAACTTGCGCGGATTAGTCCAAGTTGATGTGTTGAAGTATGTCTTGGTTTTGTAGATAATAAAGTGAAAAATAAATATCTCTTTTCTATCATCGAATAGCAGGCCGTTTTCCCATGTAATTTCACGTTGCAATCGCTCGGTAATCATATCACTAAACAACACGCGTAGATCACCTTTTTTTGGCGTTTTCAGCAGGTGGGTCATGCTCTCGATTTCACTTGGAAAATCAAACAGGTCATACCCTTCCCACAAGTGTTGTATCGCATTACTTGCCTCACAAAACTTCATAGTTCGCTGCTCAGTCAGTACGCGGTCGATGTCGTTGCTCTTTAAAAATAGCTTCTTCGTTTCTGGTATGTTTCGGAAGAGTGTAAAGGGCCCAGAAACATATTGAGGATGAGCCGAAATAACATCGTAAGCCGCTAGCAACTGTGGCGTGAGCACCTTAATTGTATCACCAAAAACCATGTCAGTATCGCAAAACCCCCAGAAGTCATACGATTCTATATAGTCTTCGTAGATCAGGCCGTATGCAGGTTTGAAATCGCATAACTTATAGGCTTTTGCCACTTGAACAGGCTTCGCTATTTTCCTTGTTGCCAACGCGTTGAATTGTGCCAGGGAAAATGGAATAAAACGCACATTGGTGTAAATTGGATAAACGTCGAATACTTGATCGGTAAAGATGAAGAAAGTAATATTCTTATTATAAGAACAAGATTGTAAAAAATAGTCTAAATATCTTGGTAGGAGACCAAAATGACTGATAATTATTGCAATGCTATTCATTTATTCCTATTTATTTGTTGATAGTGATATAGCGAACGGTATATCACTATCAATATTATCGTATTATTTTTTATTTGTTGCCGTCACATACAAAGTGACATGATTATTTTGTACAAGCTCCAGATTTTACGTCAGCAATATGTCAAAGCTATTTCCCCATCACATCTACCACCATCTGCCCTGCTGCGCTCACTCGACTACCCTCCCGTTGGCAATGATGTCGAAATCTTCCTTTGCACCTGAGTGGCCTGTGCCTCGTAGAGGGAGTAAAAAGGTGCACTAGTATAGAGACGGAACCTATACGAGTTGTCGCTGAGTGTAAATAGAATGCCAGTGCTGAAAAATTTGACACGCAGGAAAGAGCAGCCATAGAAAATAGGGTAGGGGAGGCCCTAGCCTATTAAATGTTTTACCAGTCGGTAACAAAAACGGCCTCTACGTTATGTAGAGGCCGTTTTCCGTGTGTTAGTGGTCGCGCCAGGAATCGAACCTGGATCAAGAGCTTCGGAGACTCCTATACTATCCGTTGTACTACGCGACCCAGTTTGTGAGGCGCAAAACTAGACAGAAAATGCGCCGTTGCCAAACCACGAATGGCTTTTTCTGCAAAATCATACACTCGGTTATAGTAACCTTCCGCGGCTCAGTCCAGTTAGCATACATAACTGTTTACTTTGATCCATTCCTTTTATGGCAAGCACCGAAAAAAAGACTCTCTATACGGCCGATGCAACGGCTATTGGTGGCCGCAGCGGCCACGTACGCTCCGCTACCGGTATCATTGACCTGGATATGTCGGTGCCAGAAGGCCTGGGCGGCAAGAAAGGCGCTACCAATCCCGAGGAACTGTTCGCAGCTGGCTATTCATCCTGCTTTCAGCAGGCGCTGCTGGTAATTGCCCAACGCGCCGGCGACAAACTCGACCCACAAACGGAAGTGAAATGCTCCGTAGAGCTATTTCAAGAAGGTGAAGCCTATGGCCTCTCGGCTATTCTGGATGTAGACCTCAAGGCTTTCGACAAAGACAAAACCATTGACATGGTGCGGCAGGCACACAAAATCTGCCCTTACTCGGTAGGAACCCGCGGCAACATGGAAGTAGAATTGCGTGTGCAAGGCGAAGCCATTCCGGTAGAAGCCAACGAAAACGCTGGCGTTGCCGAAAAAGGCGGCATTCAGTAGCCGTTTTCTAGCTTACTGCAAAAGAAAAGCCCGCTGGAATACTCCAGCGGGCTTTTCTTTGTGTAGATAAGGCTTAAGCGTTTTGCATTGCTAATACCTCTTTTACCTTCTCGGCAGCATCCTTCAGGAGCACGGCCGAGTACACTTTCAGGCCCGACTCGTCGATGATGCGGGCGCCTTCTTCAGCGTTGGTGCCTTGCAGACGCACGATAATCGGCACTTTAATGTCGCCAATGTTTTTGTAGGCTTCTACCACACCATTTGCTACCCGGTCGCAACGCACAATACCCCCGAAGATGTTGATCAGGATGGCCTTCACGTTCGGGTCTTTCAGGATGATGCGGAAACCGGCTTCTACGGTTTGCGCGTTGGCTCCACCCCCTACGTCGAGGAAGTTGGCAGGCTCACCGCCCGAGAGCTTAATGATGTCCATGGTAGCCATAGCCAGACCGGCGCCGTTCACCATGCAGCCCACGTTGCCATCGAGCTTCACATAGTTCAGGTTCGATTCGGAGGCTTCTACTTCCAGCGGGTCTTCCTCGTTGGTGTCGCGTAGGGCGGCAAAATCCTTGTGGCGGTAGAGGGCGTTTTCGTCCAGCGTCACTTTGGCATCAACGGCCAGAATCTTGTTGTCCGAAGTTTTCAACACGGGGTTGATTTCGAACATAGCCGAATCCGTTTCGTCGTAAGCCTTGTACAGAGCCGTCACGAACTTTACCATTTCCTTCTGAGCTGGGCCGGCGAGGCCCAGGTTGAAGGCAATTTTGCTGGCCTGAAAGGGGCGCAGGCCCACAGCGGGGTCTATGTACTCCTTGTTGATTTTGTCGGGATGCTCTTCGGCTACCTCCTCAATGTCCATCCCACCCTCAGTGGTATAGATGATGACGTTTTTACCGGTAGCGCGGTCCAGCAACACGCTCATATAATACTCCTTGGTCTCCGACTCGCCGGGGTAGTACACGTCCTGGGCAACCAGTACCTTGTGCACTTTGCGGCCTTCGGCGCCCGTTTGCTTGGTTACGAGCTGCATGCCAATGATCTGGCCAGCAATGTCTTTTACCTGCTCCAGGTTCTTGGCGAGTTTCACCCCGCCCCCTTTGCCGCGCCCGCCAGCGTGAATCTGGGCTTTGATAACGTACCAGCTGGTGCCGGTTTCCGCGTTCAGCTTTTTCGCGGCTTCTACAGCTTCTTCAGCCGTATCGGCCGTGATGCCTTCCTGCACGCGCACGCCGTAGCGCTTGAGTATTTCTTTACCCTGATACTCGTGAATGTTCATAGAGGTCAGTTGAAAATGGGATTCGGGTCGTATTAGTAAGCGCGAAAGTAGACAATAATCGGGGGAAACGGAACCTGGGCTTTCGGCCGGATTTTGGCACGTGCTAGGGCTTTCGCAGAAACAGCCCATCTGCGCGACCACAAACTCCGGCTTTCCTCCGTAGATTTGTTTTCCTACCCCCGACTATATTCATCTGCTGTGCTGCAAGCCATCAACGTCCGCAAGACATACGGTTCCCTGGAAGTTCTGAAAGGTATTGACCTGACGATTGAGAAATCTGAAATCGTCAGCATCGTCGGTTCGTCGGGGGCCGGCAAGAGTACGTTGCTACACATCCTGGGCACGCTGGACAACCCCGATACGGGCGAAGTACTGTTTGATGGCGAATCAGTGAGTGCCTTGAAGCGCTCCGACCTGGCGCGTTTCCGCAATCGGCACATCGGCTTCATCTTCCAGTTTCACAATCTATTGCCCGAGTTTACGGCCCTCGAAAACGTGTGCCTGCCCGCCTACCTAGCTGGGCGCTCGGAGAAGGAAGTGCGCGTGCGTGCCCGCGAGTTGCTGGGGATGCTGAACTTGGAGCGCCGCGCCGACCACAAACCTTCGGAGATGAGCGGCGGCGAGCAGCAGCGCACCGCAGTAGCTCGCGCCCTTATTAACTCCCCAGAAATCATCTTCGCCGACGAGCCCTCTGGCAACCTCGACTCGCAGAATGCGCAGGAGCTGCATCAGATTTTCTTTCTGCTACGCAAAGAGTTGGGCCAGACGTTTGTGATTGTAACGCACAACGACCAGCTGGCCGAAATGGCCGACCGTACCATCACGATGAAGGATGGATATATCTCGGAGTAAACCCGTCAGTAATAGGAGCGTATACTACACATAGGTAGGAACTTTCCTTTCTAGTATACCCTTTCTTATATACCTGGCAACGCGTCCGACATGCCCCGGGCCGTTTGTGTAACCCGTCTTGCTGTTTCTAGAACAGTGAGACGGGTTTTTTGTGTGCGGTAGAGGCGTTATGTTGAAGGCAGCACAGAGAATTTGGGGAACCCAGAGAAAAGGCCGTTACGGTGCAGTAGGCTAATCAATTGCTACCCTACTTGCTATGTAGACTAGCCAGCATAGTGGGGTAAGGTATCTGCCTCAATTTTTTAGCAAAATGTTTTTGCAAATGAATTTTGGTGTTGCTAATTTTGTTAGGATATACAAAACGATATGTAGTTTTTAAGTTGCTGATAATCAAAGGAAAAATTTGCTAAAAAATCCTTGATTTGTTGCACCTATTTCACGCTGCATTCGTTAGTAATCTGAACATCATAACGTATTAAAGGGAAAACGCCATGAGCGAAGTAACCAAGACCACCAACAACACGAAAGAACCAGCCCGCAAAGCCAAAGTAGAAAGCTACGACATTGCGCGCTCTGATGAAACGTTGCACTTGGCCACCGACTTGGCGAAGTTCATCAAGGACAACAAACTCTCCACTACCGTGCAGGGCAAGGAGTTTGTGAACGTGGAAGGCTGGCAGTATGCCGGCTCGCGCTTGGGTATTGTGCCCATCGTTGACCATGTGATTAATGTCAGCACCGAAACCGAGCTGAAGTATCAGGCTAAAGTGACGCTGTTTGACCTGCGTTCGGGCCATACGGTAGGCGCTGGCTTTGCGGTGTGCTCCAACAAGGAGAACGGCAAGAAGTTCTACCAAGAGTTTGCGATTATGAGCATGGCTCAGACTCGTGCCATTGGCAAGGCTTACCGCAACATCCTGGCTTGGATCATCCGTGCTGCTGGCTACGAGCCTACCCCTGCCGAAGAGATGGACTATGGCAACAATACGCCCGAGGTGAAAGCTCCGGTAGTAGCTCAGCCTGCCGCTGATGCTCCGGCACCAGCTGTAGCGGCCGAAGCCCCAGCCATGAAGGCCGTACCCGCCGAGCAACCAGCTGCGCCTGCTGTTACCTATGCTTCGGCTGCGCAGAAGGAGGAAATTATTCGCCTACTCAACCACCCGGTGATTACGCGTCAGGAGAAAACCAAAATGCTCTTGAACATCAACCGTCTTGATGAAGAGCGTGCTACCCAGGCTATTGCCAAACTAAAGAAAGCCATCGACGACCGCGAGAATGGCGAGTCGGCCGCCGCTTAAACAACAAAACCAACGACTACATATACGAAAAACCCGGTACCGTATGGTGCCGGGTTTTTTAATGCGATGACAGGTAGGTAGCGTATGCTGTAAATGAAGCGATGAACTGCGGAAGCCTTTTATGGTATAATCAGGTATACTGCACCAGCTATGTAGCACGAATGGAAGGGTATAGAGCTGCGCTGTTCCACTATAGGGAATAGTAGCTAGGCAGTCCCTCCTAAAGAGGATATCCGTTCTTTCAAAGCTGTCATGATCTGCGTGAAGCTTTGGGGCGAATTCAACATGACTGGCGACTGAAACTTAGCAATACTCAGCCATTCGTATGCTGTAGCCATATCATCGAAGAGCGCTACCACCGGAGACGTAAGCTTTTCCAGGGCTATTTCGGTGTCGTTTTGGATGTGCATGTCAGGCGAACATATCCAGGCTACGTATTCAATGCCCAGCAACCGTAGATGAGGTAAGAATTCATTGGCTAGCCACGGTGCTACCTCCGGCGTAACTTTCGCAACGTTGGTATTGTCGTTCAGGATACGCTTGTATCGTCTGATAAGGAAACAGCGCGCTAATTGTAGGCAGTTAGAGCGCACAGAGTTCAGTGTTATCTCACCGTACCAATCCAAATAAAGCCAATTATTAGCATGATCATAGTAAGCCTTTACATTGGAGGTAGCTAGGAGTAACTCTTGTTCCATAGAAGCGATGTAGGGCAGTAATGTGCTAAAAAAGGAAATGGTTTAAGTGCAAATGTACTACTATTTATACTGATATAATACAATAAAAAATGTCTTTATCCAACTAATGCAACTTTTAAGAAGTTGATATATGCGTGTCTGATAGATCTAGTGAGAAATGTGTGTATTAGCAAAGTATAAATTGTATAGGCTTATTTAGACTACGTATTCGTTGAACGATAGGAACCAAAGTGAAGTGCTTGCATCGTATTCGTTCTTATGAAGCTTAATCGGACAGTATACATGAGTCTGAAGAAGGAAGAAGGAATGGGAATAAATGATTTTCTGCTCTGTAATCGTGATTTTCATATGTGACATTTGGTTATTTATCTAATAACGAAATGCTATACATTGAGAAATAAACCGGAGACGTGAGTGCATAGCAGGCTCAGCAAGCAAGCCAAAGGCAGTAGAAAAGGCACCGGCCATAGTACCTTTGCCCCCTATGCTACCCGCCACCGACGACATTTTGCATGTACTCCGCCAAACCTGGGGTCACCACCAGTTTCGGCCCATGCAGGAGGATATCATCCGTTCGGTGCTGGCGGGACAGGATACGCTGGCCCTGCTACCCACGGGGGGCGGCAAGAGCATCTGCTTTCAGGTTCCGGCGCTGGCGCGAGACGGGCTGTGCTTGGTGGTGTCGCCGCTGATTGCCTTAATGAAAGATCAGGTGGAAAACCTGCGCAAGCGCGGCATCAAGGCCGAGGCCGTGTACGCGGGCATGAGTCACCAAGAAATCGACCAAACGCTGGACAACTGCGTGTATGGCCCGGTGAAGTTCCTGTATGTGTCGCCCGAGCGGTTGCTCACGGATATGTTTCGGGCTAGGGTAGGGAAGATGCGTGTGCGCCTGCTGGCCGTAGATGAGGCGCACTGCCTCTCGCAGTGGGGCTACGATTTCCGGCCGCCCTACCTCCAGATTGCGGCCCTGCGCGAGCTAATACCTGATGCGCCGGTTATTGCCCTCACGGCCACCGCCACGGCGCAAGTGCAGCAGGATATTGTGGAAAAGCTGCATTTCCGGCCGGGCTACCGGGTGTTTCAGCAGAGCTTTGCCCGGCCCAATTTGTCGTACTCGGTGCTGGCCACGGAGGACAAGCTGCGCCGGATGCTAGAAGTGGTACGCGGGGTAGGGGCCGACAAAACGGCCATTGTGTACGCTCGCACGCGCCGCCAGACTGAAGACGCCGCTGCCTACCTTCAGCATCACCAAGTGAAGGCTGCACCCTACCACGCCGGCCTGGGCGCCGAGGTGCGCCACCGCACCCAACTGGACTGGATGCAGGACCGCACCCGCGTCATTGTGGCCACTAACGCCTTCGGTATGGGCATCGACAAGCCCGACGTGCGCCTGGTAGTGCACCTCGACGCACCCGATAACCTAGAGGCCTACTACCAGGAAGCGGGTAGGGCCGGCCGCGACGAGAAATACGCCTTTGCCGTGCTGCTGCAAGGCCCCAACGATGCCGACGAACTGCGCCGCCGCACCCAACAGGCCCACCCGCCGCTGGATACGGTGCGACGCGTGTACCAGGCGCTGGCCAACTTCTCGCGCACGGCAGTGGGCGGCGGTGAGCTAGTAGCGTTCGATTTCGATTTGCAGCAGTTTGCCGAAACCTACCGCATTAAGGCGCTGGACGCGCACAACGCCCTACGCACGCTGGGGCGTGAGGGCTTTGTGCAGCTGAACGAGGCCGTGAATAATCCCGCCCGCGTGCACATCCCCATCGACCACTCCGACCTGTACCGCTTTCAGGTAGCCAACGCCCAGCACGACGCGCTGATTAAGTCCCTGTTGCGCTTCAACGGCGGCGAAATATTTGTGGGCTTTCAGCGGATTTCGGAAAATAGCCTCGCTCAGCACTTGAAGGTGAGCGTGGTGGATGTGCGCAAAATGCTGCTGTTCCTGCATCGCTCCAACATCATCCACTACCAACCCCGCCACGACGCGCCCCAAGCCCTGTTCACTACCCCGCGCTTCGATGCCGACAAGCTGCCCCTCAACCAGAAATACCTGAACCAAGCCCGCACGCTGGCACAGGAAAAAACCGAGGCCGTGCTGCGCTATGCCGATGGCGGCCGTTGCCGGCAGCAACTGTTGCTGGAATATTTTGGCGAGCTAGACGCGTCGCCGTGCCGCGTGTGCGACTACTGCTTGGCCCAAAAGAAAAAAGCCCAGGCCCCGGTGCCCACACCGGCCCTGCGCGAGCAAGTGCTACGCCTGCTATCGGCTACCCCGCAAACACCCCGCGAATTGGTAGCACAATTTGCCCCCAGTCAGGCCACCGAGGTAACTGCCCTGCTGCGGGAGCTTATAGAGCTAGGCCACCTCCGCTACACCTCCGATGGTCGGCTGATGCGGCAAGATGCTGCCGAATAGCCCTATACGCAAACAGCCCCGGCTACCATAAAGGCGCCGGGGCTGTGCTCATCCATTCATCAGAAGGGCTAATTCTGCTGAAAGGTACCTAGGCGAGGCACTGCAATTTCCTCGCCAGCCTTGCAAAATCTACTGTGCTTTTTAGGGTAGGATTATCATCCGCTCTACGCGGCGTCTCGGTCGGCTACTTTCACAAGCGCCTTGCCGGTGTTTTCGCCGGTAAACAGGCCCAGAAAAGCCGCCGGAATCTGGTCGAAACCCTCGGTGATGGTTTCTTCAAAGGTGAGTTTGTCTTGCTCTACCCACTGCGTCAGCTCGCGCACGCCCTCGGGGAAGCGTTTGGCGTAGTTGCTGACGATGAAACCCTGGAGCATAGAGCTGGTTTTTAGTAGCTTACCTTCGGGGCGCGGGCCTATAGGCGTTTCCTCAGCGTTGTAAGTTGATATCTGACCGCAGAGCGCAATGCGGGCGTGGGTGTTCAGCAGATTGTACACGGCATCCGTGATTTCGCCGCCCACGTTGTCGAAGTAGCAGTCTACCCCGTCGGGGCAGGCGTCGGCCAGAGCCTGGGCGATGTCGGGTGTGGTTTTGTAGTTGATGGCTTCATCAAAGCCCAGCTCTTTGAGGTAGGCCACTTTCTCGTCGGAGCCGGCGGTGCCTACCACGCGGGCACCTTTGATCTTGGCCAACTGGCCCACCACCGAGCCCACGGCGCCGGCTGCACCGGATACCACCACGGTTTCGCCTTCCTTGGGTCGGCAGATATCAAGCAGACCAAAATAAGCCGTGAGGCCCGGCATGCCTAGTATGCCCAGATAGTAGCTGATAGGTGGCCCGTCAGTAGCTACTGGCGTCAGGCCCTTGCCATCCGACAGGCTATACTCCTGCCAGGGTAAGTTGCCGGTTACGACGGTGCCCACCGCCAACTCGGGGTGCTGGCTTTCCACTACCTCGGCCACTACGCCGCCGCTAATCGGCTGGTCTACCTCAAAAGGCGGCACGTAGGATTTGACATTGCTCATGCGGCCGCGCATGTACGGGTCAACGGAAACGTAGAGAGTTTTCAGCACTACCTGACCCTTGGAGGGGGTAGGCCGCTCGCGGTCTTCAAATTGGAACGTCTCGAGGGTAGGCTTGCCCTGGGGGCGGCTAGCCAGCAGAATGGTGCGGTTGCTCATGGTGTGGTATGAAAAGGGTGGAAAACAAAAACGCGTTGCTTTCCCAACGAAGCGGGAAAGCAACGCGTTGCGCAACGACAGGGCCGTTAGGCGTTGGTGGAAGTCGACAGGTTGACTTCGATGTTATTGCGGGTGGCACGTGAGTAGGGGCATACCTGGTGCGCTTTGGCTACCAAGGCTTCGGCCTGCTCCTGCTCCATGCCGGGGATGTTCACGTGCAGATCTACGGCTAGGCCGTAGTTGTCGCCGTCTTTGCCGAAGCTCACGCTGGCTTCTACGGTGCTACCCGAAATAGGCGTTTTCTCCAGGCGGGCTACCAGATTCAGGGCGCCGTCGAAGCAGGCGGCGTAACCGGCGGCAAATAGCTGCTCGGGGTTGGTAGCGCCTTCTTTGCCAGGGCCACCCATCTCCTTGGGTGTGCTGAGGGGAAGGTCAATAACGTTGTCGCTGGAGAGGGCGCGGCCGTCGCGGCCACCGGTAGCTTTGGCTTTTGCCGTGTACAAGCGTTGAATGCTCATATAACTAAGGGAGGGAAATGAAAAAAAGTAAAAGTGCGACGCATAACGGCGTCAGGTAAGCTTCTTGATAACATGATCGAGCAGGCGGCGTAGCGTTGCCAGCTCTTTCGTGGAGATTTCGAGGTGGGCCAACAAGCCTTTCGGAATAGAGCAGGCCGGCTTTTGCAATACCTCACCCGCCGGCAGTAGTCCAATAATGACGGAACGCTCATCGCGCGGGTCGCGGCGACGACTTAC
Organism: Hymenobacter profundi; assembly: GCF_019334315.1. Classification (GTDB taxonomy): domain Bacteria; phylum Bacteroidota; class Bacteroidia; order Cytophagales; family Hymenobacteraceae; genus Hymenobacter; species Hymenobacter profundi. The sequence goes on along the minus strand of NZ_JAHWGL010000046.1, from coordinate 8,576 downwards.
CCACTGCTTCTGCTCCATGCGCTTAAGCAGGGGCGTAAGCGTGCCCGAGTCCAGCAGCAGGTTTTCGCCCAACTCCTTCACCGTCATTTCCTGGTGCTCCCACAGCAGCAGCAGCACCAAGTACTGCGGATACGTCAGATCGGGATCCAACTCACGCAAATAGGGCTGGTAGGCCTTGGTGAGTTGCCGCGACGCCGCGTAGAGTGGAAAACACAGTTGATTTTCCAGCTTCAGCAGCGAGAAATCTTCTTCGGACGTAGTAGGTTCGGGAGCTTGTGCCATGAGAAAGTGCAATAATAACTGGTACGCGGACGTAATGTTTAATTGTGTAAAATTAAATTTATATACAACCTATATGCAAAGGATACGCCAAGCCGCCTACCCTAGGTAGGATACAACCCCGGCCCATGGTAAGCGGATCAGCATACACTGCTGAAAAATAATAAATTAACTCTGTTGGTAGCTCTGCATCCCGCCCAGCAGGTTGCGCACATTCGTGAAACCCTGCTGGGTCAAGAAGGCCTTAGCTGAGGCTGACCGCCCACCGCTTTTGCAATGCACAATAATTTCTTGATCCTTCAACTCCTCCAGATCATCGAGCTTGTCGGGTAGGGTGCCCAGCGGAATGTTCTGGCTGCCGTCGATGCGGGATTCTTCGTGTTCCCAGGTTTCCCGCACGTCAATAATGGTGGGTGTTTCGCCGGCTTGCAGGCGTTGCTTGAGTTCGGGGGCGGTGATGTCGGCCATGGATAAAAAAAGGAGGGAATGAAAATTACGATTTGCTGATAACCAAGCGCTTGGTAACGATGGTACTGCCGTCGGGGAGGGTAAGGCGTATCAAGTAGAGACCCGCTGGCAGAGCCTGCAAATCCAGCGTGGCCTGTCCGGCTTGCGCCACGGGCTGCTGCCAGACCACCCGGCCCAACGCATCGAGCACTGTAGCCGACTGGTAGCGCCCCTCTACCCGCACCCGGCCAGCACTAGGATTGGGATACAGCGTGAGAGAAGCCGCTACTCCGGCCGGCGTAGTAGCCGTAGTAATGCCATTGGTAAGCAGCGGGCGCATCATGGGTGCGTAAGCGGGTATGGCCGTTGCAACATTCCAGGTGCCCTGGGAGGTGCTGGTACCATTGAAGCCCGATAGCAGATAGCCAGTTGGAACGCTGCTATTCAGATCAGCCCCAAAATTCAGGAAGTCGCTGGTGGGTGCAAAGCCTACGTAAAAAGTGCCACTAACGGGGACTGGGGCAGCAAAATTGACATCTACATACTGCTGCCCAGCCGGGAGGGTAGTGGGCACGGCATAGGCACGCGTGGCTATTGCCTCTCGGTCAGGCTTGCCTTGATTATCATTCCACACAGCTACTACAATGCCTTGGCTGGTAGCGGTAGGGGAAGGAAGAGGATACAGGCGCAGGCCCTGAAGTTGGTCGGACTTATTCAGGTCGATGCGATACACAAAGTAGCCGGCTGGGCCAGTGCTGCCACGCGGTACGTTGAAGGTTGCCTCTGCCGAACCGTCGTCATAGGCGTAATAGTTGTTCAGCTCCGTCACCCGGTAAATCGTATCGTTGGGGAGGGTGCGTGGGGTTGCTTCACTGGTGTTCAGCACCACTTGGTGGCGCACGCGTTTAGGCTCAGCGGTGAGAGGTAGGGGCGTGCTGCGCAGACTACCCGTGATGGGGAACTGTCGCGCACTGGCATCCAATGACCGAGTCTCATTCAGAAAAACTGCCTGTGCCCCGTTGGGCAATACCTGGACGGTACCAATGTAGGGCACGGGCGTGGGCACAATGGCGTCGAAGTTGTTTGCCGTGGTCGTTACCTGGTTGTTCAGCTCATCCGTTGGGTTTGCCGCTGCATTATACTGCCACACTGGCATGGCTGCATAGCGCTTCAACAGGCTATTGAGAGGAACACTAGTAGCAATATCCTGAATGGAGTTATCGGTGGCGGAGCGGTTGCGGTCGAGCCGCACGTAGTCGATGCTCCAGGCATCGCGTGTAGTAGCCAAGTTACCTACTGCTCGAAAGCGAAACTGAAAGCTGCCGTGCAAGTAGGCAGGAGTATTGACAGCAAAAAACTGCTCCTGAAACGTAGTTCGCACTCCTGTGCTGAGCTGTTGCCACACTACCTGCCACGCTTGGTTGCGGTCCAAAAACTCCAGTTGTAGGTACACAGGGCGCGCTCCACTGTTGGCTTGCGGGGCGCCCACTATGCTGCCGGCCTGCCAATAAAAGCTCAAGTACACATTGTCGGCTGCCGTAAGGCCGGCAAGGTCAACGGGTTGGGACGTAAGCGTATCCGTGTCGTTGTAGGCGGTGGAAGGACCGTAGGGCTGGCCGTTGGCGCTCAGCCCATCGAGGGTAGCCACGCCCCGGCTGGGCGGCGCCACCGGGAAACGGTTGTTGACCAGTGCGCCGCCCGGTAGCCAGCGTGTTAGGCTGGGGGCACCTTCCACCGGAAGCGTGAAATCATCGAAGAAGGGTAGGGAAACCAGGGCCGGGCGTTGCGCCACGCGGGGCCGGACGTTAGTAGTTCGCGCTGGGTCGGCTTCGAGGGGGCGCACCGTTTGCGCGCGGCTGGGTACAGCCAACGCCGTCAGCAATAGCAAGAAGCAAAAGACGCGTAGCAGATAGTTCATCGGCAGGCAAGTTACGGACGCTAAACGTTAGGGCCGGCGGTTTGGTACGAAAGCAGTAGCGCGGAGCCAGCCAGCTCCGCGCTACCCTACTTCAATACCACCCGGCGCCGCTTTAGTTTACCGGCGTGAGCGAGGTAGGCTCGCTGCCCGCAATCCACAGATCTACCAGCTGCCCCATACGGATGGTGGCATTGCCAGTAGCCGCCGGGCGCTGCTTGATAACTGTACCCTCAGGCTGGTCGGTGGTAGCAGGCTGGTAGAACTTCTCACCCAACTGCAAGCCCTGGCCTGCCAGCAGCGTGAGGGCCTCGTCGGCGGGCATCCCCACCACGCTGGGCACCGGAAACTCCTGGTTGCCCAGGCCGTCGCCTACCTCCAGATCAATCTTGGTGCCTTTGGGTAGGGCTGCACCGGGCGCTATTTCCTGACCGGCTACCAATTGCTTCAGCACGGCGTTTTGCTCCAGATTGGGCACCAGCGTGATTTTGCCCACCAGCAGGCCGTAGCTTTTCAAGATCATCTGGGCGTTTTTCACCGAGCCGCCCTTCAGGTTCGGCATCTTGATCTGCGGCGGGTTCTTGCTCACCACCGATACGTAAATCTTGCGGTCTTCCTTTACAAACTCGCCGGGAGCGGGGTCCTGCATCAGCACGGTGCCGGGGCGCACGCCGGGCTCATACGTGCTGTCGTCCACGAAATAGCGCAGGTTGCGTTCGTCGAGGTAATCTTCCAGGTCGGCCATCTGCATTCCCGTCACCTTCGGCACCATAATGGTTTCGCCGTGGTTGGTCGAAATCGGCAGGTACACGAAGAAAAAGGCAAACAGCAGCGCCGCGCCCAGCACGCCAATCACCACCAGGTGCTTCACCACGTCGAAAGGCGTATCGGATTTCAGGAAAGCCATTTATTCAATTAAAAATTAAGAATTCGAAATTAAGAATTGAGGGTGGGAATAAACCGTTTGTCATCCTGAGTGCAGCGAAGGGCCTTCTCAGGGTAGAACGAGTCGTTATTGCGCCTGTTGTTCTTGCGTAATAAGGTCCTTCGCTGCACTCAGGATGACAAATGGTTTTCTATTCTCCGGCCTCCAACGCTGCCTTCTCTTGCCTCGCTTTGCCGAACTCCAGAATCTGGTCGATGAACTGGTAGGGCGTGTAGCCGTTGAGGGCCGTTTGGTGGAAGATGCAGGTGGCAGGCGTCATGCCGGGTAGGGAGTTCACCTCGATGATAATCACCTCCACGGCGCCGGTCTGGCGCACGCGTACAAACGCGTCGATGCGGGCGTAGCCCTGGATATCCAGAATTTCAGCCACGCGGCGCAACTCCTGTTTCACCTCATCGGAAATACGCTGGCGCTCGGCAGGGTCGGGGGCGTAGCGGGCGGGGGTGATGTTCTGGCCTTCGCCGGCCAGGAATTTCTCCTCCAAGCTCAGCACCTCGCCCGTAGCCAGCGCCTCCGACGCTTCGAACACTTCAATTTCCAGCGCCCCGTTTTCGCTCCAATGCGTGAGCAGGCCGCCAGTCACTTCTAGGAAGTGAGCCGCGCCGTCGCGGTCAATCAGCGTTTCCACCAGGAAGGCGTCCTTCTGCGGAAACTCCTCCTTGAAGCCTAGGTGCAGAGTAGTGGCCGCGTCGGGCATCAGGTCTTGCTGATGGCGGAAGATGAGGCGGCAGAACGCCACCAGCTCCTCTCGCGTCTTGATTTTCTTCACGGCCGAGGAGCAGCCGTCGTCGGCGGGCTTGGCAATGAAGGGGTAGGGGAACTGCGTTTCCAGCTCGTGGTAGAAACCTTCGGGGTCGGCCTCCCATTGCAGGCGGGTTGCCATGCGGTGCTCGGCCACGCGCAGACCCGCTTCGCGCAGGCGCTTGTTGGTTTCGAACTTGTTGATGGTGATGCTGCTGCTGGCCGTGCCCGAGCCGTTGTAGGGTAGGCCGTGCTTTTCCAACTCGGTTTGCAGGGCGCCGTCCTCGCCGGGGCGGCCGTGCAGGGCAATAAATACCTCGTCTACCTCCTGGGCCAGCTCCTCGAAGGAGATGTGGCGGGGCTGGGCCGTGGGCTGACCAGCATAGGTACTGGTGATGCCCTCGGCCTCGCGGCGGATGCGTTGCAAGATCGGGTGCAGATCGTGGCCGGCCTCGTGCTGCTCAATCTTCTCCCGAATGTCGTCGGCGTTGTCCTTCAGCATCACGTTGATGGGGAGCACATACAGCCGGAAATCCTGGCTGCTACCCGTCAGAAACACGGGCACTGGTTGGTACTTCGCCGACGATGACAGTTTCTCATAGATATTACGCCCGCTCTCCACCGAAATATGCCGCTCCGAGGAGTAGCCGCCCATTATCACGGCTACCTTGGTGCGCGGACGGTCTTCCTGCTGGCGCTGAGCCACGGCCGCATCTAGCTGTGACAAGAGGCCAGCCAGTTGCAACGGCTTCATGCCCGCCCGCCGCCGCGCGGCCAGGGAGGTGCGCACGAGGTAGGTGAGGAACTGGCTGGGATTCAACCCAATCTCCGCAGCTTGGTGGAAGAAGAACGACGCCGGCAACATGCCCGACGTGGTGTTGGGGTCGTTCAAAAACAGCTCACCATCGCTCGTCATAAAGCCATCCAATCGCGCATACACCTGAAAGCCAAACGTGCGGAACATCTCCTCGCACTGCTCCCGAATGCGCTGAATATCGGCTTCCGGCAGGTCGATGGGCGTGATTTTGCGAGAGAGACCGGGTAGGTACTTCGAGCGATAGTCGAACATCTCTTCGCCCTTCACAATCTCGGTAGGAGGTAGGGCCAAGGGGTTGCCGGTGGGGTCCTCCACTACGATGCACGAAAACTCGCGCCCGTGCACAAACTGCTCCACCAGCACCTGCGTTTCGCCGTCGGCGTTGGTTAGGCGCACTTCGTCGGCGGTCAAGAAAGCCTCGTTTAGAACGCGTAGCAGCTCTTCCGGATGGTAGAGTAATTGGCTGCTGGCTTCTTGTTCAGAGCTATCAGCTTCAAGTAATACTGGCAGGCCGATGCCTTCGCGGATGTCGGTGAGTTGTTGCACCCACACGAGCTTGTCGCGCTCCGTGAACTGCGCCCATTCCGAGCGGTACACGGTTTTGCGGAACAGGCTGCGTTCCACGGCGGCGTGGAACTTGGCCACGTCGTTGTCGCGCAGGATGCTCACGCCAATGCTGCTACCCTGACGCGGCGCCTTAAATACGAGGGGTAGGCCCAACTCCCGCGTGAGGTAGGCAAGAGTAGCCTCCGGGTCGGCGGCATCCCAATCTTCCTGCGTTATCACCCGAAAATCCGGGGTAGGGCGGCCCAATGCTTTCAGCAACTTCTTCTGGGCAATCTTATCGATGCCGAATGCTGAGGGGAGAATGCCCGAGCCGGAATACGGAATGCCGTACCACTCCAGCAGGCCTTGTATGGCGCCATCTTCGCCGCTGGGGCCGTGCAAGGCTAAGAAGGCAAAGTCCAGCAGCTCGTGCAGCTCGTGCGGGGCCACGCGGCGGCCTACCTCGCTGATGATCTGGTCTTGCTCCTGCTGCGTCAAATTACCCAGGCTTTCGAGGTAGACTTGCAGCTTGTGCTCCGAGGCCGGCAAGGCCGATACGGGTGGGTAGAAGTCCCGGATGGTGCCTTTGTAGATGTACTGCCAGTCCAGCAACACAAAGTTACCGCGGCTGTCCACGAAGATGGGCACGGCCTCAAACAGGGCCTTGTCCAGATTATCATATACCGTGCGGCCGCCCGCAAACGAAATTTCCCGCTCGCGCGAAGTGCCGCCGAAGAAGATGCCTATTTTCATACGTAGTGCAAAGGTAGCCGAATTTCGAGCGGCCTAACGATGCCTATAAGTCGCTGGCCATACTCTTTTCTTATTGTAGCCTTACTGTCTTGCGGGGAATAAATATCCCAACTGTGCCTGAAACATAGTATTGTGAGCGCCACCACCCTTGTATATGCTATTAATATCGCTTGAGTATCGCAGCGTCAGACTTACGCCAGCGGGCATCTCGTAGCCTACCCCTGCTACATAGCCGAATTGTAAACTGTTGTAGTCGCGTCGTACGGGACGTTGGAAAAGGGCATTGTCGTTGGTATCATTAAAGCTTACTAAATAGCCGAACTGCGGACCAGCTTCAAAGGTTAGACCCTCAATGTCGATTTTAGCTAAAATGGGTAGATCCAGATAGTTGAGACGGTATTTATAAGTGGTGCGGCTACCCTGTGTAGTAACGCCGTACTTGTCTGTGCTGCCTTTAGTGGAGTAAAGCAACTCAGGCTGAATATTCCAAAAGTTGTTTGAGTCAAAAGAGTAACGTGCTACTACACCAGCATGAAAGCCCAGCAAGTAGTCAGGGCCGACAACATTCTTAAGGCGATATTTAGTGTAATTGAGGCCACCTTTTACACCAAAGCGTAACTGCTGACTAAAGGCTACGTGCGTCAGGAGCAATGCACAAAACAGACAGTAACTTTTACGTTTCATAAAAAATGGTTGATCAGTGAGGTATATGTTTAAACAGGATGGTAAGGGGGAGTAAAAGTAAAAAGCCAATGCCAGTTGCTACCTAATACTATGCAGTTGCTTTTGTATCCTACCAAAAAAAAGCGAACTACGCGGCGCCGTCGCGTATAAGACGGTACCTAACCCAACCGTTTCACCCATGAAAACGCTCGATCAATACAACTTTGCTGGCCACCGCGCGGTGGTGCGCGTCGATTTCAACGTGCCTCTCGACGACGAGCTGCGCATCACCGACGACACCCGCATCCGGGCTGCTACGCCTACCATCAAGAAAATTCTGGCCGACGGCGGCTCCGTGGTGCTGCTCTCGCACATGGGCCGGCCAAAGGGCGGGCCCGATAAGAAAAACTCCCTCTACAACCTGGGGCTGCGCCTGCAACAGGAGTATGGCCAGCAAGTGAAATTCGGCGGCGACGTGCTCGGCCAGGAAGCCACCAACATGGCGAATAACCTGCAACCCGGCGAAATCCTTCTGCTCGACAACGTGCGTTTCTACGCTGAAGAAGAGAAAGGCGACCCCGCGTTTGCCCAGCAACTCGCCCGCCTCGGCGACGTGTATGTAAACGACGCCTTCGGTGCGGCCCACCGCCGCCACGCCTCTACGGCCGTGATGGCCCAGTACTTCGCTCCCGAAGACCGGGTAGGCGGCTACCTGCTGCAAAGCGAGCTGGACAACGCCAAGAAAGTGCTCGACCACCCCGAGCATCCCTTCACCGCCATCATGGGGGGCGCCAAGATTTCGGATAAAATCGAAATCATTGAGCGCCTGCTAGATAAGGTAGATAACCTGATCATTGGCGGCGCCATGGCCTACACGTTTTCGGTAGCCGAGGGCGGTAGCATCGGCAACTCGCTGCTGGAAGCCGATAAGGTAGACCTGGCCGCCAGCCTCATTCAGAAAGCCAAAGAGAAAGGTGTGAACCTGGTACTACCCGGCGACAGCCTCATCGCCAGCAGATTTGCCAACGACGCCGACGTTGAAGTGGCCGGCAACCACAGCATTCCGGTTGGCTGGATGGGCCTGGACATCGGTCCCGAGTCGCGCGAAATCTTCGCCGACATCATTCGCAACTCCAAAACCATTCTGTGGAATGGTCCAATGGGCGTGTTCGAAATGTCGAACTTCTCGTTGGGCACCGAGTACGTAGCCCGCGCTGTGGCCGAAGCCACCGAAAACGGCGCTTACTCCCTCATCGGCGGCGGCGACTCGGCCGCAGCTGTGAACCAGTTGGGCTTTGCTAACCGGGTTTCCTACATCAGTACTGGCGGCGGTGCCCTCCTGGAGTACATGGAAGGCAAAGAGCTACCCGGCGTAGCCGCGTTGGGGTAGAAGGTGAAGTTGTGAGTTTGTGAAGTTGAGAATTTGAAATAAAAAAGTGTCTGTCATCCTGAGCGGAGCGAAGGACCTT
>NZ_JAHWGL010000045.1 GCF_019334315.1 Hymenobacter profundi | reverse complement strand
CCCACCCCTGCGCGAAGTGCTGGACGCCATGCGCGCCTACCTGGTCATGCCAGAGTAGGTAGGCGTTGTAAGCAAACCCATCTGTCATCCTGAGTGCAGCGAAGGACCTTATCACGCCTGAACGAGTCGTTGTTACGCTCTCCGTTTTAGCGTGATAAGGTCCTTCGCTGCGCTCAGGATGACAGATGAGTTTGCTTACAACGCCTACCTACTTCAACTCCCTACCCGCCACGTCTTCCCAGCGGTAGTAATGAAAGTAGCGCCCTTCCGACATCACCACAAACAAGCCCTTCGGAAACTGCTTATTAAGCGCTATGCTCGTTACGTCGGAGCCGTCGCTGTGCAGCGCCTCTACCTTGATGACTTTTACCAGCTCATGTGAATGGTTTTTGCCTTCCTCGCGGCGGTAGATGTGAAACTGGTTGGCACCTTGGTCTGATACCAGGAGGTAGCCTTTCTTTTTGCTGGTTTTGTATATGCTGATGCCCTCGTGGTCTTCCGTGAAGCCTTGGGTAGCAAATAGACTGAGCTGCTCGTCGCCGCGGGTAGGGTCGGCGTAGTACTGGCGCACGCCCACGCCTTCGTCGGAGTAGTAGATGTAGCCCAGCTCATTGTCTACGGCAATCGACTCAATTTCCTTGCGGCCGCTGTAGGTGCCAAACTTGCGCACCAGCGTCATTTTTACGTGGCCCGTGCCATCGTCCTCTAGCCGATACTGCCAGAGGTAGCCGGTGGTAGGACCGTCTTTGCGGCCTACTATCGCAAACATTGCCTTATCGGAAGGGCGGGTGTAGAGGGCAATGCCCATGGGCAGGTTTTGCGCTTCGCCTGTAAATACAGAGAGGCCGCCGTTGTCTAGCGGCTGCATGTCGGGTAGGCGGAAGATGCGCAGGCGTTGCCGCTCGCGCTCCGTGGTCACGACAAGGTCGGTGGGCTGGCCGCCGAGGGGTAGGCCGTAGGCTACGTCCACGTTGTTGGGGCGCTCAAGGCCGTGCACCGTACGGCCGGGCACTTCCTTGCCCTGCAAATCGAACACGTAGAGGGCACCGTCAGAATTCTTATCAGTGCCGATAATCAGGCTCTGGCTGGGGTCTTTCGGGTTGATCCAGATAGCGGGGTCGTCGGTGTCGTACCGTACCGGATCAGTGATAATAGCAGGCTTGAGAGTAGGACCCATAGCCACGCCGGGCGTAACGGGGGGTAGGGTAGTACGCTGACAGCCAACGGCCAGCAACAAAACGGCTACGCAAATACTAGATAAACGGCACATTCGGGAAGCGGAAGGTAGAACAGAAGTAGCCTGCAAGCAGCTGATTTTCTAGTTAGTGTAGCATGATGTAGAGACGCATACTTGCGTCTAGCCGCTGAACGATTTAGGCGATGTACGTTCAACGGCTAGACGCAAGTATGCGTCTCTACATTATTCTACACGAACCAGAACAACCTCTTACCTCACAAGTCGAACTTCAAGCCAGCGTTGAAGCGGGCGTTGTAGTACTCGCTCTGCAACGTGCGGCTGCGGCTGCCTTGGTAATAGCGTAAGGGCTGGTTGGTGAGGTTGTTGGCCTCCACAAAAAAGCGCAGCTTGGGCGTGAAAGCGTAGCCCGCGTTGGCATCCAGTTGCAGTTGGTGGTCGAGGTGGCGGAAGGTGGTGCTGCCGTCGGAGAGGGTAAGGGTCGATTCCTCGGGGTCGATGAAGCCGCTGTGGCGGTTCACGGACACGCGCAGGGTCAGGCGCTTGCTCTCGTAGGAAAGTGACGTATTCCAGTTGTGCTTGGCGGTGCCGGGTAGGGAGGTGCGCTCGGCCAAGCCGTTGGCGCGGGAGCTGGTGTAGGTGTAGTTGGCGTAGATGCCTAGCCCGCGCAGCACGCCGGGTAGGAAATCGAGTTGGCGCTGCACGGCTATTTCGGCCCCGCGCAGGGTAGCAGAGTTGCCATTTAGCGGACGGCTGTAACGCAGAAACGTGTTGCCGGTTACGGGGTCGGTGTAGTTCAGCTCCGTGGTCGTGAACACAAAGTTCTCGATGTCCTTATAAAAGACGCCGCCCGAAATCAGCCCCACCGACGTGAAATAATGCTCGGCCATCAGGTCGAGATTGGTGGACGTGGTGGCTTTCAGGTTGGGATTGCCCTCGGTCAGCTCGTTTTCCGAAGCATCGATGGTGCGGGTAGGCGCCAGGGCCGCGTAGTCGGGGCGGGCTAGGGAGTTGGTATAGGCAGCCCGTAGAATGGTGTTGTCGGTCAGGTTGTATTTCAGGTGCAGGGCAGGCAGGAAATTGGTGTAGCTGTTGATGCCCGTGGCCTCTGTGGTCGGACCTTCGCCAGTTGCATCGGCCGGAATAGTAGCTTGGTAGCGGATATACGTGTGCTCGACCCGCAGGCCGGCAATAGCCGAGAACCGATTGCCCAACTGCTGGTTCAGCATGGCATAGCCCCCCGAAATGCGCTCATCGGCCCGGAAGCTGGCCGAAAGGTTATCGTACGTATCATCCTCGTAGGTGGCATTGAACTGCTGCTGAAAGGTAGGCAGCGCCGAGTTTTGCGGAGCTGGGCCTACCTGGTAGCGCGTGCCGCCGCCGTTGGCCAGGAAGTTATTATCAGAGTAATCGGCGGTAGGAATAGCGCCCCAGGTCACGTCCTCGTCCGTCACCAGCTCGCCCCGGCTGCGGGCTACCTCTTTGTGCTTGTCGCGGTAGCGGCCGCCCACCTTCAGGCTGTTCATAAACGGACCTTCGGTTTGCAGGGGTAGCAGCAGGTCGATGCGGCCGTTCAGGTCGCGCTCGTGGGTGTTGTCGTTGCGCAGCTGGTAGCGGCGGAAGGGAATGGTGGCGTAGTTGATGGGAGCAGCCGGCTCTACGCTGGGGTGTTCCTCATCCACCGTGTTGGGGCGCAGCGAAATGTTGCCCGTCCGGAAGCTGATGTAGCTTTCCTGCGGTCGGTCTTCCGAAGCGTAGGCGTAGGTGCCAGCCCATGTGAGGCGGGCGCGGCTGGCAATTAGGTGCTCACCGGAAAGCGTATTGCTGAAGGTTTTCTGGCGCTCCAGGCGGGCATTGTGCTTACCATTGCCGCCTTTGGTCTCAATTTCGTAGCGACCTGTGGTCAAGCCATTGCTGCCGGGTGCCTTCAGGCCGGAGTAGGTAGCGCGGTAGCGGTTCTCGAAATCGTCGCGCACATTGTAGAGGCTGCGTAGGGTAATAGTAGAGTTGGGTGACACGCGATAATCCACCGAAACGGAACCGCTACGCCGGATGCGCTGCACGTCATACTTGCGAATTTCCTGCTGCGTGAGGTAGTCTCGTCCGCCTTCGGTCCGGTCCCAGGCGGCCTCCACATTGTCGGAGCCAAAGCGGTGGTTGAAGTAGGAACCGCTGGCGATGATGCCCAACTTGCCATCCAGGAAGCGGTTGCCCACTACCAAAGAACCGAGGTAGGGTACCTTCTGCGACAGGAAGTTGTAGCCCGCGCCCGCCGTGCCCGAAATGCGCAGGCCGTTGGGCGCGGCGCGCGTCACCAGGTTGGCCGTGCCGCCAATGGCGTCGGCGTCCATGTCTGGCGTCAGGGTTTTGCTCACTTCAATGGCCTGCACCATGTCCGACGGAATCAAATCCAGCTGCACGCTGCGGGTGCCGGATTCGGCCGAGGGTAGGCGCTCCCCGTTCACCGTCACGGAGTTGAAGCGTGGCTCCGTGCCCCGAATCAGGCCGAAGCGGGCCTCACCCTGGTCATTTAGCACCGTGATGCCGGGCACGCGCTTCAGGGCGTCGCCCACGTTGGCATCGGGGAAGCGGCCAATCTGGTCGGCGGCTACCACGTTGGTGATGTTGGCATTGGTGCGCTGCTCGTTCAGAGCCTTGGCCTGGCCTTGCAGGCGGGCGCCCAGCACCTGCACCTCGCCCATTTGGTTGAGGCCTGCGCTCAGCTCAATGGGTAGGGTAGTGGTAGCGCGGTCCGTCACCGTTACGGTAGTCGAAAACTCTTGGTAGCCGAGGTAGGAAACCAGTAGCTGGTGCGTGCCCACCGGCACATCGGCCAGCAGGTAGCCGCCATCCTCATCCGACACGGCCCCGCGGCCCAATGCCGGCAGCCGCACCGAAGCACCCGGCAACGACAGGCGCGTACCATCCAACACCTTTCCCCGGATAGCACCTGTTTGAGCCAGCAAAGCGGGCGATAAGAACAGACTCAAGAAGCTCAGCAAGAGCAATCGACGTAGAAAATAGGGCATATGCCAGTCAAAAGATGAAGATTCGATGAAATCGACTGCAAAGCTCTTGGTAGTATATTGCCTTAGTTTGTTGAGACGGTTACGCTTGTGTTAAGAGTGGGGGGTAGGGTGGTTAAATAGAAAGCTTCCCCTAAAGAACGTCGTGCTTGATCTGGCGTCCGCTTGTCGAAGCATGATGTTCTCTCGTCAGCACGCGAGATTCCTCGACCAGCTTGAAATGACGTTCTTTCAGTAAGAAATTCATCCTGATTATTTAGCTTCCTAGGAAACCTCTGCCCAGCGAAACAAGTTATCCTAGGCTACCTTTCCCCGTCAGATGCAATACCAACTTACCTCGGAATTCGAGCCGACCGGCGACCAGCCCAAAGCCATTGCCCAGCTGGTGCAGGGCATCAACAACGGCGAGCCGGCGCAGGTGCTGCTGGGCGCCACCGGCACGGGCAAAACCTTCACGATGGCCAACGTTATTGCCGAAACCGGCAAGCCGGCTCTCGTGCTCTGCCACAACAAAACCCTGGCTGCGCAGCTCTACGGCGAGTTCAAGACGTTCTTCCCCAACAATGCCGTCGAGTACTACATCAGCTACTACGACTACTACCAGCCGGAGGCCTACATCGCCAGCACCGACGTGTTCATCGAGAAAGACTTGGCCATCAACCAGGAAATCGAGAAGCTGCGGTTGCACTGCACCTCCACGCTGCTCTCGGGCCGCCGCGACGTGATTGTAGTGGCATCGGTGTCGTGCATCTATGGTATCGGCAACCCCGAGGAGTTCGGCAAAAACGTCATTTACATGGCGCCGGGGCTGAAATTCTCGCGCAATAACCTACTCTACCAGTTCGTGCAGATCCTGTACTCGCGCACCGAGGCCGAGTTTACGCGCGGCTCGTTCCGGGTGAAGGGCGACACCGTGGACGTGTTTCCAGCCTACGCCGACTACGCCTACCGCATCTTTTTCTTCGGGGATGAAATCGAGGCCATTCACCGCATCGACCCGATCAGCGGCAAGAAGCTGGCCGACGAGAAATCGGCGACGCTCTACCCCGCGAACCTGTTCGTAACGGGTAAAGACACGCTGAATGAGGCCATCAAGCAAATTCAGTTTGACTTGGTGCAGCAGCACGCCTACTTCGAGAAGGAGGGTAGGGACTCGGAGGCCAAGCGTATTATGGAGCGCACGGAGTTCGATCTGGAAATGATTCGGGAGCTGGGCTACTGCTCCGGCATCGAGAACTACTCGCGCTACTTCGATGGCCGCCAGCCCGGTAGCCGTCCCTTCTGCCTGCTCGATTATTTCCCCGACGACTTCCTCTTGGTAGTGGACGAGAGCCACGCCACTATGCCCCAGATCCGGGCCATGTGGGGCGGCGACCGGAGCCGCAAAACGGCTCTCATCGAGTACGGCTTCCGCCTACCCTCGGCCTTCGACAACCGCCCGCTCACCTTCAACGAGTTCGAGAGCATGTACCGCCAGGCCGTGTTCGTGTCGGCCACGCCGGCTGACTACGAGTTGGCCCAGGCCGACGGCGTGGTGGTGGAGCAGATCATCCGTCCCACCGGCCTGCTCGACCCCGAAATTGACATTCGCCCCAGCATCAACCAGATCGACGACCTGCTGGACGAGGTGGATGAGCGTGTGAAGATGGGCGACCGGGTGCTGGTGACCACCCTTACCAAGCGCATGGCTGAGGAACTGCAAAAATATATGGAGCGCTTGGGCATCAAGTCGCAGTACGTGCACTCCGATGTGAAGTCGCTGGATAGGGTAGAGATTCTGCGGCAGCTGCGCCTAGGCGAAATCGACGTGCTCATCGGTGTGAACCTGCTCCGCGAAGGTCTTGACCTGCCGGAAGTTAGCCTGGTAGCCATCCTGGATGCCGACAAAGAAGGCTTCCTGCGCGACCAGCGCAGCCTGATCCAGACCATGGGCCGCGCCGCCCGTAACGACCACGGCAAAGTCATTATGTACGCCGACCGCATGACGGGCTCCATGCAGCGCGCCATCGACGAAACCAACCGCCGCCGCGCCACCCAGATAGCCTACAACGAGGAGCACGGCATCACGCCGCGCACCGTGAAGAAGTCGCGCGAGGCTATTATGGGCCAAACCTCCGTGGCCGACTACCGCATTGCCGAGCCCAAAGCCTACGTAGGCCCCAGCGAGGAAAGTGCCTTGGCCCTAGCCGCCGAGCCCATTGTGGCCATGATGAACCGCACCGACCTGGAAAAGCTCATCAAAACCACCGAAAAGCAGATGGAAGCCGCCGCCAAAGAGCTGGACTTCTTGCAAGCTGCTAAGTTCCGCGACGAGCTGGCCCAGCTCAAGCAAATGCTGAAAAGCAAGCGGGAGTAGCGAGCCGGCAGTATACGAGAAAAGGATGTATACTTGAGAATCTTTAACTTATGTATTGTTCTTATGTCCTTTTTCTCTCGATTTGTAGGCCTGCTCGTTGTACTACTATTCTTATCGCAAGCTGCATGTACCGCACAACGTGTGCAATACATGCAGCTTTTCTATTATGGCCCGCAGGCAACCACCGGAAGCCCCATTATGCGGTTCAGCCCAGCTTTTAAAGGCAAGACGGCCGTTTATCCAACAGTGCAGGATGAGTATATGAAGCAGACAGATCTCATGAACAATATTCTAAGTTTCGGGACTATCACTACCACTGGTACCGCCGAAGTTACAACAGAGGAAGGCACATACATTGATGGTAAACTTCAAACAGAAGCGCAATTAAAGCAGCGCAGTGAAAAAGCAACAGCTGAAGATAGAGCGAGGTTAAAAAAATATATGTCAATGCTTGATAAGCATGTCGATAATATCACAACAGAATTAAGCAAAGCCCTGAACAGCGCGGCAGATGATGGTTGGGAAGTGGTACAGATGGCATCCTTAGAAAAAAGCGGAGTAATATATCTGCTTCAAAGAAGGAAATAGAGTTAACTCACATCACCTTTAGCCTAGCCGCGGCCAAGTGCGCTTGCTTGCCGGCTTCGCGGCGTTGCAGGGCCGTGCGCGTCCAGTAGCAATGCTCACTCAAGAACTTCACTTGTAGTTCTTGCCAGGCGCGTAGGGCCTGCATTTTGCCGCGGGCTTGCAGCTCTTGCAGCAGGGTGTTGCTGATGGGTAGGAAATCGGGGCGGCCGAGGTAGTCGAGGTCAGCATCGCAGAGGATTTGGGCTAGGTGCGAGGTGCCGGGGTTTTGAGGCATCTGTGTGGCCATAATCAACTGGCAGATGCTCTTAATCTGCTCGGGCGTGTAGCCCATATCGGGTAGTACCTGGCGGGCCAGCGCGCAGCCGGCTTCCTCGTGGCCCTGGTAGGTAGTCAGAAAACCCGTATCATGAAAAAACGCCGCCGTGCGCAGCAGAATCCGCTCCTGCGCGTCGGTAACGCCTTCAGCATCAGCCAGCGACTCGGCTTGCGCCACCACATCCAGGGTATGGTGCAGGCCGTGGTAGTAGAGGGTAGGGGAGAGGTGCTGCAACTGGTGCAGCACGTAGGTTTCGGCGCGTTGGCAGTCCATACGATGTCGGCAAACGAAAAGAAGCAGGCGTAAGTACAGGAAAATTACGCTGTCAGCCACTTTATGCTCCTATCTTGCGGAGATGATTTTAGCTGCTGGCTAATGGCTATTAGCTGCTAGCTTTCGACAGCTATTCCAGAATGGGAGCTAATAGCCAACAGCTATCAGCTAACAGCTACCTACTATGACACTACTCGCACGCTGGCAACAACTGGTGGGGATTCGCGCCGAGGAAGGCCGCACCGTTGGGCTGTTCTTTTTGCACAACTTCCTGCTGGGCATCGGCACCATTCTGGTGTACGTGTCGGCCAACGTTATTCTGCTCGAAAATCACCCAGAGCGCAACTTGCCGCTGGCCTACGGCGTGTCCGCGCTGGCGATGCTGGCCGCCGGCCGGGTATACGCCCACTACGAGCACCACTTGGGATTGCAGCGCGTGGCGGTGCGGGTGCTGTTGGCCGTGGTGGTGCTCACGGGCGTGCTGGGCGTGTTGGTCTACGCGGGGCACTCGGTGGCGGCGGCCGTAGCCATTATGGCGGGCTATAGGGTTATCTATTTGCTGACTAATCTGGAGTTTTGGGGCGTGTCGGCGGTGGTGTTTGATGTGCGCCAGAGCCGGCGCCTGTTCAGCGTCATCAGCTCCGGCGACATGCCCGCCAAGGCTCTGGGCGCCGTGCTGGCTATTCTGATTCACCATCACACCGAGCTGCTGTGGCTGTTGCTCACGGCGTTCGGTGCCTACCTTGCCGCCTTGCTTACGCTGCGCGCTACCTCGCGCCGGCATGAAGTAGCGGTGCAACCCGCCCGCCGGGCCACGCGCCAGGAGGCGGTAGCGCCGGGCTTGCAACGCTGGTTCGGTAGCAGCCGTCTGGTGCTTTCTATGTGCCTGAGCATGTTGGCTATTGCCATCGTGACAACGGGCGTGGAATACTCGTTTTTCGTGAACGTGAAGCACCGCTTCCACGATCAGGCCCTGGTAATGCGCTACGTGGGCGGCGTGTTGGTGCTCACCTACTTGGTGGCGTTGCTGATGAAGCTCCTCCTCACCGGCCAAGCGCTGGACAGGGTAGGAATGCGCCGCGTGCTGCTGGCCCTACCCGTGGTGATGCTGGGTGCGCTGGCCCTGTTTGGCGGATTGCATCTGGGCGGTATCGCCAACAGCATGCTCTACTTCTGCGGCTTGTTTCTGACGCTGGAAGTGCTGCGCCGCGCCGTGTTCGATCCAGTGTTTCTGGTGCTGTTTCAGCCCCTTTCGCCGCCCGAGCGTCTGGAGGCGCACACACTAGCTAAGGGCGTATACGAGCCGCTGGGCATGGGTCTGGCGGGCGTTGCGCTGTTTCTGCTGTCCAGCGGACAGGGACTAACCCAGAGTATGATGTTCGCGTGGCTGGGGGTATTTCTGCTGGTGGTGCTGTTCTACCTGCACCGCACCTACGGGCACTACCTGGCTGAGCTGCAACACGCCGTGCGCCGCCGCTTCGCCGATGACGCTGTGCCCGCGCCTACCTCCGAAGTCGAAAATACACCCGCTGCGCCGGCTGAAATCCGCCAGCTTATTGCCACCCTACCCGACAAAGCTCGCCGTGCTGCTGCCTCGGCCCGCTTGTCTCGGCTGGGCACCACGGCTCTACCCTTGCTTACAGAAGCCCTACGCACCAGCACCGACGAGCACATTATTCGGCGGGTGGCGCAGCTGTGCGGGCGACTGCCGGTAGCAGCCAGCCGGCAGGCGCTGGTGGAGCTGGTGCGCCAACCCAACCTGTTCCGGCGCGAAGCCGGGCTGCGGGCGCTCCGGTCATTCGACCCAGCCGTCGCCGACGAGCCGGTGTTTCAGGATTTGGTGCAGGAAGAGCTGCGCTTGGGCCAAGAACTGCTGCACGGCCAAGCCGCCGCCCCCGATATGACCCTACGCGACAGCCTGGAATATGAGCTGACGCGCCTGCAACAGCGGGTGTTTGGCCTGCTGCTTCAGCTCTACCCGCCCCAGCTTATTGCCGATGCCCAGCGCGGCGTGGCCCACGCCGCCCGCGAGCGGCAGGCCAACGCCCTCGAAATGCTCGATAATCTGATTGCGCGTCCGGTGTACCAAGCTCTGCAAACCTTGCTGGACGTAGCCCCACCTGCTGCCAAGGCCCGCCGCTTCGAGAATCTGCTAGGACCAACGGTTGCATCTACCCCTCTCACCGAAACCATCATCCGGCGCGGCGGCGCGGCCTTTTCCGACTGGACCATTGCGGTGGCGTTGCGCCAGTGGCACCCTACCCCCTACACCATCGATGCGCTGCTGCCGCATCTGAACAGTGCCAGTCCGCTGGTGCAAGAAAGCGCCCTGGCCGTGCTGGACCGCTTCGCCCACGACGCGCCCGAGGGCTTTCAGTATCTTCTTACCGCTCACCCTACCCTAGCTTCCCTACGCATGCACCACGCCGCTTCCGCTTCTCGTATCTCGGCCGCCGAACGGGTAGCCTTGCTGAAAAACACCGCTCTGTTTGCTGCTACTCCCGAAAACGTGCTCAGCAGCATTGTGCCTATCATGAAGGAAGTGACTTTCGAGAGCGGCCACCAGATTTTCGCCAAAGGTGACCTAGGTACGTCGTTGTTTATTGTATACGAAGGGGAGGTAGGCATTTTCACCGGCGCCCAACAGCTCGCCACCTTCCAAGCCGGTGACTTCTTCGGCGAACTAGCCCTACTCGACGCTGAACCGCGCTCTGCCTCAGCCATAGCGCAAAGCCCCGTCACCGCCTTCCGCCTCGATCAGGAGGATTTCTACGATGTGATGGAGGAGCGCGGCGAAGTGCTGCGCAACATCCTCCGCGTGCTCTGCCAGCGCCTACGGCGGCAAAACGAGGCGGTGAAATTGTGAGATAGTAAGTTGAGTGAGTGAAAACGCATCTGTCATCCTGAGCGCAGCGAAGGACCTTCTCACGCTAGAACGACCATCGTACCAACGACTCGTTCTAGCGTGAGAAGGTCCTTCGCTGCGCTCAGGATGACAGACGCGTTTTCATTTCACTACTTCACCACTGCACAACCTTACCACTCAACTCACTACCTCATAAATCATCATCGGCTGCGCCTTGTTCTTCAGGCTGACTTCCTGCAACGGTTGGCAGTGAAAAGACTCTTTCACCTGCTGATAGGTAGCCTCTGTAATGATGATTTGGCCGGGCTGGGCGGCTGATTGGAGGCGCTGGCTGGTATTTACAGTGTCACCGATGACAGTGTAGTCGAGGCGCTTGAGGGAGGCCGAGCCGATATTGCCCGACACCATTTCGCCGGTGTTTATGCCAATGCTGACCTGGGGCCGGTAGATACGGCCGTCGGGTAGGGTGAACTCGTTGGCTTGCACCACGGCCCGCGCCGCCAGCGAGGCGTCGATGGCACGGTCCAGGTGGAACTCGTCGCGGAACACGGCCATCACGGCGTCGCCCATAAACTTGTCAATGTAGCCGCCCTGCGCAATCACCTCCTTCACCATCTGGTCGAAGTAGGTGTTGAGCATGGTCACGATATCGGCCGGGGGTAGCACTTCGGAAAGCGACGTGAAACCGCAAATGTCGATAAAGACCACGGTAGCGTCCACCGTTTCGCTCACCATCAGCGTCTTCTCGAAATCGGGTCTACCCATGAGGTTGAGTACCGTGCCATCCACGTACATGCGCAGGATGTTGTTTTCCTGAATGGCCTTCAGCGTCTCGCGCATCTGCCGCACCTGCTGGGCGGTCTTTTCCACGGTTACCTCCAAATCGTTGAAATCTACAGGCTTGCAGATAAAATCGAAAGCGCCGCGGTTCATGGCCAGCCGGATGTTCTCCATATCCCCGTAGGCCGACACGATAACGGCCTTGGCCATCGGGTTGGCCTCGGGGAGCTTGCCTAACAGCGTCAGCCCGTCCATCACCGGCATGTTGATGTCGCTGAGGATGATATCCATATCCGGATGCTCCCGAATGCAGTCCAGAGCCTCCTGTCCGTTGCTGGCAAACACAAACTCGTAGACGTTTTCCCGGATTTTGCGCCGGAACTTCTGCTTGATGAGCAGCTCCAAGTCGGCCTCGTCGTCTACTACCAGTATCTTAGTTTTCATGGCTCGCTAGCACAGTCAGTTTCTCTTTCAGCGCGACAAAATCTACGGGCTTGGTCAGGAAGTCGTTGGCTCCCAGTTGCATGGCTTGTTGGCGGGTAGGGTCGTCGCCGTAGGCCGTCAGCATCATCACCTGTGGCGGGGTAGGGGGCGGGGCGGCGTAGGTCTGCTTGATGTGACGCAGCAACTCCAAGCCACTCATGCCGGGCATATTGATGTCGGATAAAATCAGCACCACTTCCGAGGCATGATCGTGCAAATACGTCAGAGCTTCCTCGCCCGAGTAGGCAAAGGAAAAGGTGAACAACCCACTGCGGATTTCGCGTCGGAAGCGCTGCTCAAATAGCACGCGCACATCGGCTTCATCGTCTACTACCAGTATTTTCATCACAAACAAAGCTATGCGTTTAATTTAGCTAGTAGCTGCCGGCTGTTAGCTATTGGTTCTTCTCAAACGAGAGCAAGCGATTCACGAAAGCTATCAGCTACTAGCAAATGACTAACAGCTAAAAATCACCCAGGTAGCCTGATAATAAACTCCGTGCCTTCGCCTTCCTCGGTTTCCACCGTCAGGGTGCCGCCGTGGCCCTTCGTGATGATATCGTAACTCAGCGACAGACCCAGCCCGGTGCCCTCGCCGGTGGGCTTGGTGGTGAAAAATGGCTGAAAAATCTTGTCTTTCACGCTCTCCGGGATGCCCGTGCCATTGTCGCGCACCCGAATCTCCACCTCCCCCGACGAGCGGTGCAGCGTGTTTACGCTCACCGTAGGCACGTAGCCGGGCGTGTTACCGTCCTTTTGCTTTTTCTGCACCGCGTAGAACGCATTGGTAAACAGATTCAACAGCACCCTACCCAAATCCTGCGATACAGCACTAATATGCCCCAGCGACGGGTCGAAAAAGGTGGTGATGGTGGCGTTGAAAGTCTTGTCTTTGGCGCGCAGGCCGTGGTAGGCGAGGCGCAGGTATTCGTCGGCTAGCTTGTTGAGGTCGGTGGGCTGCCGCTCGCCGTTGTTGGCGCGGGAATGCTCCAACATGGCCCGCACAATGCTGGCGGCGCGCTGTCCGTGGTGCGTGATTTTCTGAAGGTTTTGCTTGAGGTCGGTCAGGATTTCGGCTTCCAGCTCTGGGTCGCGGTCGGGCTTTTGCTGCTCCTCTTCCAGCTCTGTGAGCAGCTCGGTACTTACGTCGGAGAAGTTGGTAACGAAGTTCAGCGGGTTCTGAATCTCGTGGGCAATACCGGCCGTCAGCTCCCCCAAGCTCGCCATCTTCTCGCTCTGAATCAGTTGGTTCTGTGTGATGCGTAGCTCCGTGAGAGCGTAGCGCAGCTCCTCGGCCTGCTGTGTGAGGGTAGCGGTGCGCTCGGCCACCAAGCGCTCCAACTCTACATTCTGGGCCGAAATGCGCTGCTTGGCCTTCTCTTCTTCCTCGCGCAGCAGCCGGTCCTTTTCCAGCTGGTTTTTTTGATTGCGGGCAATGAGCGCAAAGGTGAATAGCCAGATGAAAGTGAAGGCCTGCGCTACCTCAAAGCTGTCGTCATACTCTTTCAGCATAGCTGGCGCAACCAGCGCCAGTACCAGTTCAAAGGCTGAATATGCAACGAAGGGTAGGGCGGCCAGCAGCAGCAACCGCGCTGGCCGGTACGTGCGCAAGCGCAGCAACACCCAAATGCCTACCCCAAATACAAAGAGCAGATACAGCTCATCTAACTGATCGGATTTCCAGTGAATGAGCGAAGAAAGCGCAAACAGCACCACGCCTGGCACCCAGATGTAGTCCAGCAGCCGGTTGATGCGGGGCAGGCGCGTGGGCAAATCCAGGAACTTCCGGATGACACGCACCAGCCCTACGGCTATTAGAATACTGAAAAAGATAGTCGTATTGACGCTCATAAACGGGTAGAAACAGCAGGATTAACAGCAAAGAAGGGCGTGTTACCGAGGTAGGCAATTACGGACTGGCTTCTTTCTCTTTCTTCGTGCCCCAGCCTTTGGGCAGCGGCAGCGTGAAAACAATGACCGGATTGCTGGTGCGCAGCTGTTTAGGAGCAGTGAGCGTTTTGAGTTTGTCTTTCTGCTTGGAGAATAGCGTACTAGCGTAGTCGCTCAGCGTCGCTATGGCGGTAGGCACCGTCACGCGCACCACTAGATCCTGCTGCTCTTTAGGGGGCGCCACAGAGTGGGGTGCACTCTGTGCCTGACTGCCGCCGGCTGCCAGCAAAAGCCCAATAAGCAAAAGAAGTATGCGAAAGGCAGCCATAGGAAGTGTATTAGCGCCTTAAATATGCCACGAATAAAAGAGGATACCCAATGCTGAGAAGAGGAAAAACATTGCTGTGCGCTTGCTAAACCCAGCAAGTAAGTAACGAATCATGTATTGCAAAACGCGCATCTGTATTTTGATTTAAATTCTGATAGTCAAGTGTTTATTTGTCTTGTTGCTAGAATAAGAACGAGTGTGCTTTCCGTGATAAGAGTACCTATACTAAGGAAAACTAGTACAGAATGCTTCAGAAAAAGCAGGTAAGTTGGGCAGTCTTAAAGTGGGGTTAGGTTCTGAGGTAATCAAGCTAGTCAACAAAAAGCCCCGCCGGCAAATACCGGCAGGGCTTTTCTTCATTGCGTATTTGCGCGGTGCAGCAGGGCTATAGTGCCTGAGATACTGCACGGAAGGCATTCACGCGGCCGTGACCATAAGCGGCATCGCGGCCGGGCTTGCCTAAATCATCAGCAGAGGCGCGCAGAACGGCTTTCACGCGTGCCGGGTCCATCTGGCCACCATTTTTACCAATGATGAGGGCAGCTACCCCAGTAGCGTGAGGAGCGGCCATGCTGGTGCCAGCCATCCAGGTGTACCCACCGTTTTTGGCCGTGCTCAGTACCATATCAAGCGCCCATACGTACTGACGTACGCCTCTGAAGACTACTATCTCGCTGCCAGGGTAGGCAAAATCGCCGCCGGGAGCTGCAAAGTCGATAGCCGACGTGCCGTAGTTGGAGTACGAAGCCAACCGGTCCAGATTCGTCGTGAGCGGATTTAGCGCCCAGCCCATGGGGCCAGTGGCCGAAATAGAGATAACGCCCGTAGCATCGGCCGGAATGTGCACCAACGACTGATCCTTGTTGCCGTCGTTGGCATCGTTGCCCGCCGATGCAATGATGGTAACGCCCTGCTTGGCAGCATAGCTGGTTACCTTGCTGATAGCTACCAGCAGCTCCTGCGTGCCTTTGGCATCGTGCTCGATGAAGTCATCCGACGGATCGTTTGGCGTGCCGTTGTTATTCAGGAACTTACCATTGCGTAGAATGGCCGCACCCAAGCTCAGGTTGATGACCTTGGCATTGTTCTGCACAGCATACACAATGCCGCTCATCATCCAAGAAAACGAACCTGATCCGCTGTCACGCAGTACTTTAACTAACAAAAGCTTGGATTTGGGTGCTACCCCAATAACACCAATGTTGTTGTCGGCCGCGGCAATGGTACCGGCCGTGTGGGTGCCGTGGCTGGAGCCCGCGCCACGAAACTGAGCATCCTCGCCGGGTACAAATGAAACGCTACCCACGATGTTAGACTGTAGGTCGGGGTGGGTCAGATCGAAGCCACTGTCCAGGTCGGCTACCACTACCCCCTCGCCTTGCGCGCCCGTGTTCCAGGCTTGGGGTGCCTGAATGGCCGTGTGGCCCCATTGCAGCGGGAAGTAGGGGTTACTGTCGCCAGTGCTGGGTGGGTTTACGTTGTTGGCAGCCACATCGGCTGAGCGCTCTTTTTGCGGATCGAAGGCTTGGTAAGTGAAGTCGCGCACCACGGAGCGCACGCCGGTAATTTGAGAAGCCTTAGCAGCAAATTGGGGGTCGTCGGAGGTAGCAACGGCAATGCCTGCTTCGCTAAGTAGCGAGGTAATAGTGCCGTTGGCTGATTCAGCCCGAGCGGTAATGTCGCTAGGCAACTGGTCGCCAGAAGCAATGATAATGTACCGTTTGGAGTCTAGCGTAACGGTGGGGCCATCCTGCGTGGCTTGCTGGGCAGTAGTAGCGCTAAAGTCCTCGGTGGGGGATAAGTCTTCTTTAGCGCAGCCAAACGTGAAAAGTAGGCCTAAGCTGAAAAGAGGAAGGATTTTGTGGGTAAGAGGTTTGGTATACATGAAAGGAAGTAAGAGTGGATAAGAATGCTTTGTAGCTTCTTGTTAACAAGCAGTTACAAAGCGTAATAGAGCCATTTTCCTCCTGTATACCTAATTAATCGAGGATAAAATATAACATTGTTTATATAATATAAATTAAAAAGGTACTATGTTTAGTAATACGTTGGCAATAAAAATCATATCAGTCAATACGTTATGCGCATAAGCGCTCATGATTGGATAATACATAGCTGCCAGACGGCAACGAATAATCATATAGCATAGTAGTGCGCCGGGGAATAGCCAAAAACCGGTAACAAGCTGGCTTTCTGCGAACATGCGCCGAGTTGCATGAAAAAAGCCACTTACCCGCGTTGGGATAAGTGGCTTTTAAACAACTGAGCGAGAAACGAGGCTCGAACTCGCGACCCTCAGCTTGGGAAGCTGATGCTCTACCAACTGAGCTACTCTCGCTGAACTACTTGGTAAGGCAAAAATACACCGCAGAAACCAATTTTCAATACTTGTGCGTATGGGTTTCTACAGGTTGCTTGCAAGGGCAACGCTTCTTTGGTTTCTGACCGCTTCTCCTTTTCAATTATGGCTGCAACGCCCAATTCCCGCTCCGGCGGTACTATTCATTTGCTGGTTGGTGGCGTGCTGCTACTGGTGGAGCTGTACTTGTTGTTTGGCCGCTATACCGAGTGGCAATCGGGTAACTTCAATACCTTCGGCTTCGTCATCAACATTGCCTTGCTGATTCTGGCGGGCTACTTTCTGCGGGCCGGTTGGGAAATGCGGCGCGGCAAAAACAATCTGCTGGATTGAGCCCGTTTGTGCCAAAACTGCTAGGTGTATTGGCGCTGTTATTGAGCGCCGCCCTGTTGGTGCGCGTGTTGGTGAGCACTAGTACGTACCTAATGGCGCCTCCGGCAGCGCCTACCGCCAGCTTGGCTACTGGCAATACTATTGGTTACCTGCTGGCGCTGGCACTGGCCGCACTGGTATCTTTGTGGCTAGGAAGATGGGGCATTCGTCGCCTGCGTCGTTGATTTCACTAGAATTATGTCCTTACCCCTTCGCATACTGGTAGCAAAGCGCACCCCCGAAACGGCCGCGAAGCTTGCCGCCCTGGGGCGCCAGACGTTTCACGAGACGTTTGCTGCCGATAATACCCCTACCGACATGGACGCCTACCTGGCGGCTACCTTCGGGCCGGAGCAGCAGTTGAGCGAGTTGCAAGATCCTAATGTCATTTTCTTGCTGGCCCAAATGCAGCAGGAGTTAGTAGGCTATGCCATGCTCCGGCTGAAATCGGACCTAGGCCTAGAGTCGGGTAAACCGGTGGATAACCGCCTGGAAATAGCGCGCCTCTATGTGCGCGAAGACTGGGTAGGCACCGGCCTGGGTGCCACCCTAATGCGTCGGACGCTGGAAGAAGCCCGGGCGCACAAGTGCCGCACGGTGGTGCTAGGCGTGTGGGAGCGAAATACGCGCGCTATTGGCTTCTACCAGCGGTTCGGCTTCAAAGAAATCGGGCAGCATGCCTTTACACTGGGCTCCGATGTGCAAACGGATTTGATTCTGCGGAAAGGGTTATGAAAACGGCTGGATACGATGCGTTCAGTGGCAACGTTATCTTTGCAGCGTGAATAATCTTGCCAGAAGTATATCTGTACTGAGAATAACCATGCCGGCTAACGGGTTGGAGGCGCTATGCCAGGTAGGGTGGCTAGGCATAATACTGCTGTTGAGCGCATGTTCAGGCCAGTCCGAAAAAGAGAGCCTACCTGTTCTGACTGGTCATTTTGAAGGGCCAGTTACGTACCAGGGCACCGATTTGCGGGTGACACTGGACGTGCGCGAAACAACGTCGGGCCAGATTCAGGCCGACATGCACTTCCCCGAAATTCCTGGTATCAGCTTTCCCGTGGCCAACCTGCGCTACCGGGAGCCGCAACTCCATTTCGAGCAGCAGCCGGGGCAGCCGGGTAGCATCACGGTGAATGCCGTGCGCGAGGGCGACTTCCTACGTGGTATTTTCACCTGGGACACCATCCAAACGCAGTTTGTGTGGGTGCGGCGCGGGCAAGCGGCCACGCGGCCCTACCGCGAGCAGTCGGTGCGGCTGCCGGGGCTAGCGGCCAAGAGCATGGCCTCGCTGCTGATTCCACAGGACACGGCGCAGCGCTACCCGGCGGTGGTGATATTGCCCGACCAAATTACGGCGGGCGCCGCCGCTACTCGCGCCGACTTGCTGGCCCGCCACGGCTTCGTGGTGCTACTCTTACCAGCCGTAGCCGCCGACTCTGCCAGCGCGGCCGATTCGGTGGCCTACCATACTGCCAGTGCCGGGCTGGCCGCCTGCCGCACCGAGACCAGCATCGATACGGCTCACGTGGGCTTGTGGGTGCGCGGTGCCAATGCAGCGCTGGCTACGCAAGCGGCGTTGCAGGCCCAATCCAAATGCCGGTTTGCGGTGCTGGAAGGCGTGCCCGTCGCGTCGCGGACCCAGGCGCAACCGTTCCAGCTACTGGCCCGGCAGCTACCCGTGTTGGGTCTTTACGGCGCAGCCGACACTACCCTGAACGTGCGGGAGAGCGTCCGGTACCTGCGCCCGGTGCTGAAGGGTAGGGCCAGCACTGTACGACTTTACCCCCACGCCAACCGCAACCTGACGGTGGTAGGCTACACCAATGCCCAGGGCCAGTGGCAGTGGCCCCAGCCGGCTCCCGGCTACGTGAGTGACTTATTGACCTGGCTGCGGCAGCAAACTGTACGGTAGGCTGGCAATATCAGCGGGCAACAGAATACGTTTTGCGCTGCGGTCCTACCCCCGTTATCTTCACCGACTGCCAGCCCGTAGGCAACGTGGTTTTGCGTTGCACAATGCCAGTAGGCGTAATGTCAAGCCCGCCAAATCCCATCAGCACGGCTTGCAACACCCCACCCGCGCCCGTAGCAAAGTAGGGGTTCGTACCGCCCTTAGTCTCGGCAATAACCCGGAATGGTGGCAGCAGATTAGGCTCATATGCATCCCGGAAAAACTGCCGGGCCTTTGCGCCATCGCCTAGGCGAGCATAGAGCAAGGCAAAAATGGCCTGGGTCATGGCGGGAGTGCCTTCGTTGGGCACGCGGGTTTCGTAGTACTCCAGGTCTTTTCTGATTTGCGCTGGGTCTGTAATCACCTTCAGCGGGTAGGCCAGCAGGTTGACGTCGCCCTGCTTGATGCCCTCGCCCTGGTAGGTGGCGTGCTCTTGTGTCACGCCGTTGGGTAGGCGCAGGATGGGAATATTTTGAGCAACCAGCGCCCAGTCGGCGTTGGCGGGTAGGCCCAGCAGCTTGGCTGCGGCGGCGTTTTGCAGATTTACTTTGGCCGCGGCGTTGGTGAAGGCATTATTGTCTACGTTTTCGGCCCACTCATCGGCAGCTACCACGTTCTTGATGTCATAGTGGCCCGGGCCGTTGCGCTCTACCCGGCTGGCCCAAAAATCGGCGGTGGCTTGTAGGATGGGCCAGCCCTTCTCGCGCAGCCACGCTTTGTCCTGGGTCACGCAGTAGTACTGCCAGGCGGCCAGCGCCACATCGGCCGAAATGTGGTGCTCAAAGGGCCCGCTCAGCGCCCACACCGGCGTTTCCTCTACTCCCGTATCGGCGCTTTCCCACGGAAACATAGCGCCTTGGTAGCCGTGTGCAAAGGCATTGCGCCGGGCTGCTTCCAGCCGGTTGAACCGGTATTCAACCAACGACTTCGCAATTTCGGGGTGCAAGACCAGCAGGGCCGGGTACATCCACAAGTCGGTATCCCAGAATACATGCCCGTTGTAGCCCAGACCCGAAAGGCCCATGGGCGAAGGCGAAAAATCGGTGCCGGCCCGCGAAAAGCTGTAGAGGTGGTAAAGCATACTATGCACGTCTTGCTGGGCCTGCGCATCGCCAGTAATCTGAATGTCACTTTGCCACAGGTCCTGCCAGGCTTTGTGGTGAAAAGCCAGTAGGCGGTCCTTGCCTTCGAGCCGGGCAAAGACCGTGAGGCGCTCCACTTGGTTCAGCGGGTCGGCGTCGTGGGCGGAGGTGAGGGTAGCGCCCGTCACGCCGTACGTGTAAGCCTGCCCAGCTTTCAGCGTTTTACCGAACTTCATCAGGTGCATGTTGCTGTCCCACATCTCGTGAATGACGCGCGGCTCCTGCCCGTGCGGCTCCGAGAACAAAAAGCTGGTGCTGGCGCACAGTTGCAGCTTGCCAGTAGGGCTGCGGGCCGTGGAGGTAAGCAGGCTGATGGTGACGTGCGGCCGGTCGATTTCGTTGTAGTAGTTCTGCACGTCGCGCAACGCATCGGGCGCCTCCATCACACTGGCAGCCGTTAGGGCAAGGTCTTTTTTAGCAGTGATGGTTACGTCCATCAGCACGCAGTAGGGGAGGTGGCGCAGCGCACGGTAGGTGTAGCTAATGGTCGCTTTATCACCATAGTCGAAGGTAGTCGTGAGCAAGGCGCCCCGCATATCGAGCTGTTGCCGGAAGTTGCGGGCATCAGCCGGGCCCAGCCGCCGACCGTCAATTTCCAGGTACATATTCAACAGGTTGAAGCCGTTGAGAAAGTTGCTGACTCTGCCTCGTCCATACTGGTCGTAGGCCCCGGCCAACACTACGCTTTTCACCTTAAACGGCTCAGGCGACGACACCACGCCCAGCATGCCGTTGGCCACCGTCACACCGTAGTAGGCAGCGGGGTCCACTTTGTCGGCCGATAGCACCCAGGGGTCGGGAGTGGTTTGGGCGGTGGCAAGCAAAGGCATCAGCCCGAAAATAAACAGCGTTGCGGCACCCAGCGCACGCGATAGAAAAGCAAGTAGGGAAAGCAGCATAGAAAGAAAAAAGGGTAGAGGCAAGCATAGGCTACTGCGCCAAAGGTAGTACCACGGCTTGCCAGGGCTGGAGCGTGAGAGTGAGCTCCATGGTAAAACCAGAGTAGTTGTTGAGCCAGGGCTGACCACTCGACTTCAGCCCTGCTGGCATAGGCCACCGCCGCACTTCCGATGAGAAGTTGAGTATCACCAGCACCTTGTCTGGGCCCTGCGTGCGCGTATAGGCGTAGATGTGGGGGTTAGCGGCGTCGAACAGCTGGTACTGACCATATACCAGCACGCGGTGCTGTTGTCGCATAGCAGTTGCCTGCCGGAAATGGGTTAGCACCGAGGTGGCATCCTGGTTCTCGGCGGCTTCATTAACGGTGCGGTAATTAGGGTTGACGGGTAGCCAGGGTGTGCCGGTGGTGAAGCCTGCGTGCGCCGTGCTGTCCCACTGCATCGGCGTACGGCTGTGGTCGCGCGAGAAGCGGCGGAGGTTTTTGAGGTAGGCAGCCAAGTCGCCGCCCTGGCTTTTCACCAACTGGTAGCCGTTGCGAGCAGCCACGTCGCGGTAATCTTCAATCTTGGCCAGTTTGGGGTTGTTGGTCATGCCCAGCTCGTCGCCATAGTAGCAGTAGGGCGTGCCGCGCATCGTCAGCAAGAAGGTGTTCAGGAGCTTGGCCGAGGCGGCCCGGAAAGCCGGCCGGTCGTCACCAAACTTACTCACCATCCGGGGCTGGTCATGGTTGCCTAGGTCGAGTGCCTGCCAACCTTTGTGGGCAAAGGTGCTGTCCCATTTCGTGAACACGCGCTTCAGCTCAGTGAGTTGATAGGTATCGGAGTTGCTGCCCACGCCTGTGCCCTCAAAATGGTAGGTCATGCCCAGCTCCTTGCGGGCGGGGTCCACGAACAGCATGGCCTCGGTGGGGTTGCGGCCGGCGCCCTCGGCCACGGTCATCAAGTTGTAGTGGCTAAGCACTTCGCGGTTCATTTCCTGCAAGTAGTCGTGCAGGTGAGGGCCATGATTGTACGCGTTGGCGTAGTTCTGCTCCGTTAGGCCCGGCATGGGCGGGAATGTAGGATCCTTCGCCACAAACTGAAACGCATCCAGCCGAAAGCCATCAATGCCCTTGTCAGCCCAAAACCGCATGATGTTGTACACTTCCTGGCGCAGCTTGGGGTTGTTCCAGTTCAGATCGGGCTGCTTGCGCGAAAAAATGTGCAGGTAATAGGAGTTTGTAAGCGAGTCGTAGGCCCAGGCGTTTTTCTTCACGTCGAAGGTGCTGTAGCGCGCCGGGGGTGTGCCCTTCTCAGCGGGCCACCAGTAGTAATAGTTGCGGTAAGGATTGGTGCGGGAGCTACGGGCCTGCTGAAACCACTGGTGCTCATCAGAGCTATGGTTCACTACCAGGTCCATCACTAGTTTGAGGCCGCGCCGGTGCATTTCGCGAAGTAGTTCGTCGAAGTCCTGCATGGTCCCAAACTCGGGTATAATCTGGCGGTAGTTGCTGATGTCGTAGCCGTTGTCATCGTTGGGCGAGGCATAGATGGGGTTCAACCACACGGTGCCTACCCCTAAGCTTTTGAGATAGTCCAACCGCGAGATGATACCGCGCAGGTCGCCTACCCCGTCGCCATTGCTGTCCTGAAAGCTGCGCGGGTAGAGCTGGTACACCACGGTTTCCTTCCACCAGTCAGGGTTTTTGGTGAGGACTGTGGTATCGGCGGCGGCAGTGGCCGTAGCTTCTGTGCCGACTGCGGATTCTTGCTTGGAGTTCTGGTTGCAGGCTGTAGCTCCGGTCAGGAGTAGCAGGCCACTCAGCAGGCTACAAAAACTTCTCTTGTGCAGAAAAACAGGAAAGAGCATAAAAATCAGACAAGGAGCGAGGCATTCCGACTAAAAGCTTGGCTATTAGACTTTACATTCTGGCCACGGGGTAGGGTAGGGGCCAGAAAAAGCCCCCGACGTTTGGCACCGCGCCAAGCATCGGGGGCTTTTCTAGACGGTTAGTAGCCGGGATTCTGGGTGATATTAGAATTTACATCTACCTGGCTTTGCGGAATAGGATAGACTAGGCGAGTAGGGTCACTCACGGGCTTGTCTTTGCGTGCCAGTAGAAACTTGCCAAAGCGAATCATATCCTGTCGGCGCCACGACTCGCCATATAATTCCCGGCCGCGCTCCGCGAGCAACATATCCAGCGTGAGTGAGGTGAAGGCGCTAGCGCCGCGCCCGGGATCTGTGCGAATGGAGTTAACGATGGCCAGCGCGGTACTGCCATATTGGCCGGCACTGGTAGGCGTGCCGCCGCGCATAATAGCTTCGGCCTTCATCAGTAACACGTCGGCCAAACGGAAGGTCACGTGGTCGTTCTCGCAGCCGTTGCCGCCTTTGGCCTCACTGACGTAGTCCACAGGGTACTTCAGCGGCCGGGCACCCTTCGATTCCAGGTCGGGGCCGGTTTCAAAGAGGTTGACTTCTTTCGTAAAGACCAGTGGAGCGCCAGCGCGAGTTTTCACCTGCGCATCGTTGGTAAGGTCGTATTGTTGGCCAATGTAGAAGCCCACGTTAACGCGGTTGCCGGGGTTGGCTGGGCCGCCTTCGGTTTTGTAGGCCACGCCGCGGCGCTTGTCGGTCGCTTCAAACAGGTCATAGAATTCGGCCGTAGTAGCCGGGCCATTATAGCCATTGACGGGCAGCAGATTATAGTGAAAAACAAACTTCCAGAAGTCGCGGGTAGGGCCGGCGTTGCCGAACGTATTCTCCTGGGTAAAGATGTTTTCTCTGCCAATGGCCGTGTTGTTGGGGGCAAAGTTGTCGAAGACGCTGGGCGCAAATGAGTATTTGCCGCTGTTAATCACTTCATCGGCCAGCTTAATCACCTGGTTCATGTCGGCCGGGTCGAAAGTAGGGGCCTGGCGGTTGGCATATACGCCTTTGTTGAGGTAGCACTTCATCAACAGCACCCGAGCGGCATCCTTGTTGGCACGACCTGCGGGGCCGTCGGGTAGGTTGGGCTGCACGGTATTGATTTCACTCACAATGTAGTTGAGCAACTCGGTGCCGGTGCGCACGCGGGCCTTCATGCCCAGGTTCTCACCCGGGTCGCGGTACAGGGCTTGGTCGTAGAGGTCGAGGAGTAGATACATGGCCCAGGCGCGAATAAATCTCGATTCGGCCTCCTGTTGGGCGCTAGGACTAAAGCGCAGTAAATCGGTGGAAGAGTATACGATGCCCTCAAGCTGGGTGAAGGTCTCGCGCACCCGTTCGTTGTTGGGCGTCCAGGTATGGTTAAACAGCTCCCGCCACTTGCCGTTGTCATCCCAGTCAGGCCCACGAGTGGGCATAATCCGGGCATCGGTCGATACTTCTTCGAGGGCAAATACGCTCACGCAACCCTGAATAGGGTTTCGCTGGGCCTGATATACCCCAGTCAATAGGGCCGCGGGGTCGCCCGCCGGAATCTGAGAATCACTTATTTGACCAGCTAGCTTTTCGCTAACGTCGCAGCTATTGGCCAATTGCAGCACGGCCAGGAGGACGGCTGCGCGGGTGAACTTATAATAAGCCATGGGAAGTAGAATGGAAAATTACAGCGAGAAATTAATGCCGAACGTAAAGGTCCGGGCGCTCGGGTAGGCCAAGTAATCAATACCCACAGAAGGCACTTGATTGGCGCCGCGCTTAACAGTGTTCACTTCTGGGTCGAAGCCGTCGTAGTTGGTCAGCACGAACAGGTTCTGAGCCGTGGCATAAATACGGCCCCCCTTAAACACCGGGCCGATATCGCCGAAGGCGTAGGCCAGCGTGAGGTTAGACATCTTCAGGTAGTTGCCCTTTTCAAGGTAGCGCGTGGTAGCGGCCGAGGGGTTGCCAACAGCTTCTTTCACCGGATTCTCGAAGGTAGAGAGGGCAATGTTCTTACTGGCCCCAATCTGGCCCACGTTGCCTACTGCGTTAAGCGTGTTGTTATAGATATACTGCCCGAACGCGCCGGTCATGTTGGCCGTCAGCGAAAGTTTGCCATACTGAACATTAGCACTCAGACCCAGCAACGTTTTGGGGTTGGGGCTACCCGAGTAGGCAATCGGGCCCGGCGTATTCGACAGTCCTTGCTCGTTGAGGCCTGTGTATTGAGGGAGGAAGAAAGAGTTGATAGGATAGCCATTGGTGATAAGCTCCGCCAGCACACCCGACAAGCCTTGTCCGTTGATGGCCCCAGTCGTAATAGCCGCACCTTCAAGGTCTTTTACCTCGTTGCGGATAAAAGTAGCGTTGGCATTTAAGCCCACGTTCACCTTATCGTTGTTAACAATGATAGTACCCAGCGCTAGCTCTACCCCTTTGTTGATGATTTTACCGTCGAGGTTAGTCCAGCGAATAGCTTGTACTGGTGGCGCGGGCTGGCCAGGCAACGTGGGGAAAAGTAAGTCAGAGGTAGTCTTGTAGAAGTAGTCAGCTGTAAGCGTAAGGCGGTTGTTGAATATGCCTACGTCAATGCCAGCATTGTACTGTGCGTCCGACTGCCACTTCAAATCCGGGTTTGCGTCGTTCAGAGGCGACTGCGCCCCGTTGTTATCGAATGAGTAGCGACCCTGCGAAGAGCCAGCCGGAAACTCTTGGTTGCCGGTGCGGCCGTAGCCGGCCCGCAGCTTCAACTGGGTGAGGCGCTCACTCGGGAAGAAGGACTCCTGGCTCAGGTCCCAGGCGGCGGCGAAGGACGGGAAGTAGCCTACTCGGTTGTTCGGCCCGAACTTGCTGCTTTCATCCCGGCGCAAGGTTCCCGTCAGCACGTAGCGGTCCTTATAGTTCAAGATTGCCCGGCCAAACAATGATTGTAATTGAGAGGAAGGGTCAATGAAAGAGGACACTGAACGGTTACCAGCGGCCGAGTACTGAATGTAGTTGGTATAATCAACACCGAAATTACCGAATCCCCCCTGGTCGGGGTTACCGAAAGCATTCATGTTGGAGCCCTGGTTGGCAAACTTCGTGTATTCGTAGCCCAGGAGGGCATTGACGTTTACACCATCAACAACTTGCTTGTTGAAGGTTAGCGTATGCGCCATTTGCTGCGTCGTCAGCTCATTCTGGCCGATGCCGGCAAAGCCTTTGTTTTGTATATCACTGTAATTGATCAAGCGCTGGTCAATAGAGGTTCGCCGTTCGCCAGTATTGTAATTGACGCTCAGGAGCGCTCGGTACTGAAGCCAGTCGGTGAACTTATAATAAGGCGCTGCGCTAGCCAAAATGGTGGTTACGCGGGAGTTATCGTTGAAATACTCCTGCGCAGCCAGCGGGTTTACTACCTCGCCGGGCTGCACAAATAGGGAGCCGTCGGCGTTGCGTAGCGGTTGGGTAGGGTTCCACTGCAAGGCCTGCCCAATAAGGCTTCCTTGAGAACCAGCGTCGGTGCTGATTGGGGCTAGCTGCTCACGGAACTGGCTGGTCGCAATGTTCACGTCGAGTCCTAGCTTCTTGCTTTCTAAAAATTGAAAATTGGTCGAGAGGTTGGCGCTGTACTTCTTGAAACCCGTTTTGTCCACGATACCGTTTTGGTCGAGGTAACCAATAGAAAGGCGGTAGCGGCCGGTTTCGTTACCCCCACTCATGGCTACGTTGTAGTTTTGCAAGTATCCGGTACGCAGAATGGCATCGAGGGCATTCACATCACCGCCCTTATCGTTAGCGGCTGGGGCGCCGTAGTAGGCTATGGCCTCCCGGTACTGGCTGGCATTCAGGAAAGCGGGCCGGCGCAGCAGCGAGGAAAAGCCGTTCGATATGCCTACGTTCAGTTGAGGTGCTCCCGATTTGCCCCGCTTGGTCGTGATAAGCACTACCCCGTAGGCCGCCCGCGAACCGTAGATGGCCGTGGCAGAAGCATCCTTAAGCACCGTCATGGACTCTATGTCATTAGGGTTCAAAAAGTTGAGTGGATTACTATCCGCGCCAGCGCCGAGTGCGCCCGTTGAAAGACCAGGGCGAGCGGAGCGGCCATCGAGTGGTACGCCGTCTACCACGTACAGCGGCTGGCCGGTACCTGTCACCGCCGAGTTGCCCCGGATACGAACAGTGGCTGGCCCACCGGGCTGGCCGCTGTTGTTGCTCACCTGTACCCCTGATACCCGCCCCTGAATGAGCTGATCGGGCGAGGTGAAAGTACCCCGGTTAAACTCCTTCTCCGTTACGGTCGTCACGGAGCCGGTCACGTCTTCCTTACGGGCTGTGCCATAGCCTACCACCACTACATCGCCCAAAGCCTTGGAGTCTTCTTGCAAGCTGATTTGCACGGTAGACTTGCCCGTGATGTCAACACGCTGCGACGTGTAGCCTACCGACGAAACCGCCAGGGTAGTGGTAGCGGCGGGCACTTGTAGCTCAAACGAGCCATCGGAGCCAGAACTGGTACCCACAGTAGTGCCGGGAATAATAATTGTAACACCTGGCAGACCGCTGGAATTGGTGTCTGTTACTCTACCCGAAATAGACCGAGTGGCTTGGGCCAGACCGGAAAAAGGGAGAGAGACAAGCAAGGCCGCCAGAACCATCAGCAAAGTTACGTGCCAGGTTTGGCGGCTACTCGTTTGCCGGGCCGTAGCTGGCACAGACGAGTGATACCACATGTAATTGTTGTTCATACGCTGAAAGAATGAAGTGTGGGAATTTTTTAGAAATCGTTTGAAATATATCGAAATCGTTTGCAGAAATCCTTTTCATAGCTGTATATTTTTTTGACATTCCTAGATAGCGAAGAATGATACTCGTTCCATAATTAGTTGAGTAGGAGCAACAACTAGATGGTTTAGAAGCATCTCGCTTCGGAATATATAGCCTAGAAGCAAGGAAATAGCCCTGTTGAGCTTGCGTAGCCTGTGTATGAGGTGGCTTCGGGCTAACTAGAATAGTAGTAAGGCGCCGGATAACGCGGCTAGGCTAGGCACGTGCGGCCAGGTCCGGAATATCTTCCGGGCAAACCTCGTTAACGGCGTACTAATGCAAATGCTTAGATCAGCAGCAGGCCCTTCTCCCGTAGCAGTTGCCAGGTAGGCGACTGTAAAAAAGCCTCAAACGACTGACCAGCTTCTATTGGGAAGGTAGCCGCCACCTCTTTGAGTAGCTGCTTAGTATCATAATCAGTAGTGAGGCGAGTGAGCAGCATGTGCAGCCAGGTGCCGAGGGTGGGACTAGTCTTCAATTCAAAGTCCTCAGCCTGCTCGTAGAATGTGAGCACAGCCCGGGAGCCTTTTTTACCAGCTTCCTGACGTAGTTCGGGTGCGTTGCCCAGCCAGAATAGCCGGTTGTTTTGCCGGGCAAAGTCGGGTTTGCCCGGCTCTTGCAACGCCTGCTGAATAAGGTGGCGCGTTACGGTAGGGCGGGGCGTCTTGAAATCAAACCAAAACTGTAATGGCTCGTGTAAGGCCACGCCGTGCATATAATTATAAAGCGCCTTAGCCAAGCCGGGGCCAAACTGTTCGTGGTCGGTACCGGTAGGGTCGTCGTGCCAAAGGTCGTTCCAGGCAAAAGTGCCCGGCTCGGGGCCAATGGCCGCTACCTGATACTTTGCCGGATTTTTGCCCACAGGCGAGTGCGCCGTCATGGAAAAGCGGTGCCAATAACCGCTTTGCACAATACCCGCTCCAAACAGCTGCCGCACCACTTCCAGCGAATCCACAGTCTCCTGCGCCGACTGGGTAGGGAAACCATACATGAGATACGCATGCACCATGATGCCAGCCTGTGTGAAGCCGTCCGTCACGCGGGCTACTTGGGCAATGGTCACGCCCTTTTCCATAAGGGCCAAGAGGCGGTCGGAAGCCACTTCCAGGCCGCCGCTCACGGCAATACAGCCTGAGGCAGCCAGTAGCCGGCATAAATCGGGCGAGAAGGTCTTCTCGAAACGGATATTGCCCCACCACGTAATGCTCACGCGTCGGCGCAACAGTTCCACGGCCAGGTCGCGCAGGGCCAGGGGCGGGGCGGCTTCGTCTACAAAGTGAAAACCCGTTTGGCCCGTCTGGGCAATAATTTGCTCAATGCGGTCTACCAATAAGGTAGCGGGTGCCGTCTCGTAGCGCGAGATATAGTCCAGCGTTACGTCGCAGAAGGAGCAGCGCTTCCAGTAACAGCCGTGGGCAATGGTGAGCTTGTTCCAGCGGCCGTCACTCCAGAGCCGGTGCATGGGGTTCAGCACTTCAATCACCGAGAGATACTCAGCGAGCGGCAAATCGGAGTAGTCGGGGGTGCCTACCTCGGGGTGCGGAATGTCGGGGAAAGGCTGATTGACGTATTCGACTTCACCAGCCGCATTACGCAGGAAAGTGCGCTGGAAGGGTAGGGGGAGCGATGCTTCGGCAGGCTCAGCATGACGTTCTGGTTGACTTAAATATTCCAACAGCCGTAGCCACGGCCCCTCGCCATCGTCCAGTGTGAGGTAGTCGATGTAATCGAAAAAGCGTGGTTCCTTCAACTGGCGTAGTTCGGTATTAGGGTAGCCGCCGCCCATCAGGGTTTTGATGCGTGGGCGCAGCTGTTTGGCTCGGCCTGCCAGCCGCAGTGCCCCGTATAAGTTGCCCGGAAACGGTACCGAAAACCCTACCACATCTGGCTCCACGCGGGTCACCAGCGCATCCAGCAACTCTTCCAGCATCTGATCCAGCAAGTTGGGCGCAGCTTGCAGTGCTTCGTGCAGCGGATCGAACGAAGTAGCCGACATGCCCAGCTTCTCGGCGTAGCGCGAAAAACCAAATTGCGGCCCTACCGTCTCTTTGATCAGGTCGCCAAGGTCTTCGAGGTAGAGCGTAGCCAAATGGCGGGCCTGATCAGTGAGGCCCATCGTGCCGAAAGCGCTTTCCAAATCGGCCACGTTATCGAAGCGACTGGCTTCGGGTAGGTAGCGGGCGTGGCAGATGCGCGGCGCTAGGGTAGTATCCTTATTTTGCAGAAATCGGATGACCGGCCCAATAGTAGTGAGGTAGCTGCGTTGCAGGCGCACCATACGGCGAGCGTTGTCGCTCAGCTCAAAACTACCCTGCTCTATAGCCGCAAAAACCCGCTTCAACCCTTCCTGCGAAAACAGATTCAGCACTAGTTCCAGCCCTAGGTCGGCCTGCGTAACCTGGTAGCCGCGCCCCACCAGAAAGCCTTTGATATAGGCCGTAGCCGGGTAGGGCGTGTTCAGCTGCGTAAGCGGCGGGGTAATAAGGAGAATGCGAGGACTAGACACGGCGGCAATAACCACCAAGCGGCGGTAAAGGTGCCCACAAAGATACGGCGCGGTCTATTGTTCTTACTTTAGAGTGCGTCAAATCAACTCAGTATTACTGTGTTCAATTTCCCCCAACTTCTGACCGCTTTACCTGCTGATGTGGCATTGGAGAAGCTGCGAAACGGCGAATCGCTCCAATACTATCATATTATAGGAAAGCTGGATCTGCTGCAATTATCAACCGACAATACTTATTGCTTCCACTCCATTATCCTATTATACTGTGAGGTAGACGACTTATCTGGCGTAGTGCTTTCATATGAGCGACCGATGATACTGAGCTACTGCCATTTTCACCGGGCCGATTTCATATTTGCTTACTTTGTGGGTGGCTTACTTATTGAAGAATGTGTGTTTTATAGCTACCTGAATTTCTCGAGCGGCGGTCATAACAAGCCTGGTTTTCCAGTACGCCTGTTGCGTAACCTATTTAAAGGATTCGTGAATTTCTTCGACTGTTGGTACGAAGGTGAAGTACATGTGGAGTACAACATAATTAAGCAGGGTGCCAATTTGCTTGGTGCGCCTCACAATATTCCGGTAACGTTTGATATACAGCCAATTATTCAAAAAAATGTTGGAAATTTATATTGTGCAGATGAAGGCTCATCCTTTAGCGATAGGTGAGACAGAGCCTAATCTATAGAGTATTATAGATACAATACACGGAAGCCAAGATTCATATTAGATAGCCATCAAAATAAAACCGGCGGGATAGGAGAGCACAGCTCCTACCCCGCCGGTTTTATTTTGGACAGTTCCGTGTTACCCTACCTTGTCTAGCGACAAACGCTTGGGCATCAGATCACGGCGGAATTCGCTCACGGAGCGGCCCGTTACCTGGCGGAACTGGTTGCTCAGGTGCTGGCCCGAGCTATAGCGCATTTGGTCAGCAATTTCGCTTAGGGTCATTTCGCCGTAGCTCAGCATCTCCTTCACGCGCTCAATCTTGAGGCGGATCAGGTATTTCTCGATGGTGAGGTTGGCGGTGCGCGAAAATACCTTGCTCAGGTGCGAGTAGGTAGCCGCAAAACGCTCCGTCAGAAAGGCCGAGGTGGTGAGGGGCATCCGGGCGGTGCGCAGGTGCTCCAGGTACTCGGTCAAGGACGTTTTAATTTGCTCGGTGAGCTGTTCAGCCCGCCCAGTGAGCACGTCAAACCCCGCTTCTTGCAGGATAGGTGCCACGGCGGTAGGGTCGGCGGGGGTAGTACGGTCAAGCTGAGCCTGGCCCAGGGTTACTTCGGTGGGCCGGTAGCCGGCTTGTTCCAACACAGTGCGTACGGCGTCGATGCACCGGGGGCACACCATGTTCTTGATGTGTAAGAGTGTAGTTTTCACGGGTGTCGTTTTTGGCTGGATCGAGAGGCAGTTCGGGTAGGTGTACGCGCAGACGATGGTGAGGTTGAGGCAGATGAACGACGAGCAGTAGTTTTTGTGAAGGAGTCGGAAGTCCACTCCTTGCCAAACCAACTACGGGCAGCCCAGTTCACAAACGGTACGATGCCCAAAAAAGTGACTGCCAACAACCAGAAAAATACGAAAAAGGCGGAAAATAGTCTAGCAAAAAAATGATTCTCTACGCCAAAGGTGTAGCCAATCAGCAGCAGGGCCAGCAACAGGCTCACGCCAGCCAGGATGCCAGCTTGCCGTCGCAAACGCAGATAAGGAATAGAAGAAGTGAGTGTACGGGCCATAAGTGCAAAGCAACGGACTACAAATATATCATTACCTGGCACTTCAGAAAGAGAACGAAAACCGCGGCGCCCTTCCGCCGTACCATTACTTTCTCCTCGCTGATTTTTTGCTTTCCCTACCTCATGAAAACTCTTTCGACCCTGCGCCTGCTGGCCGCCACGTTGTTTATTTCCTCTGCTACTCTGCTGGGTGCGTGCAGCACCGGCACCGATAATGCTGATACGGACGTAGAGCGCGGCGCCGCCAAAGACTTCGGTCAGTCCGACGCTACCCCCGGCCGCGACTTGGACTCTATGCCCTCCACCCGCGCCATTCCCGACACGGCTGGTCAAAAAACCATCGAGCAGCAGTACGATCAAACCCTGCAAGCCACCGACCACAACCACGACGGTAAAGCCGATTAAGCATACTTCGTGACCATTTTATAAACTACGACGGCCCCGTACAAACCTGTACGGGGCCGTTTTAGCGATAGGCCACCTAGAATAGGGTGGGTAGGATAGCGCTCCTAATTATAAAACACGAAGCTGTTGGCGCTGGTACCAATAGTGAAGGAGTCGATAACCTGGCCAGTGGTCTGGTAGCGGAAGAAACGAGCCGTGCCCGTGAAGTTTTCCGGCGAGCCATAGATCAGGCCCGTGCGCGGGTCTACATCAAGCCCGTAGAAACCACCCCGGCGCTGAAACAGCGGCGCAGTAGGTAGGGCTGCGTCGGCGATATTCATGCGGTACACACCCGCTTGGCGACGGAAAAAGAGTTGGTCTTTCGCGCCGTTGGTGCGCAGACCGCCCGCTTGCTGGCCGGCTGCAAAGGGTAGGGTAGCCGTTACATTATTGGTCGCCGGGTCGATACGCACTAGGCTGCTGGGTACCGTTACAATAGTGGCGTAATCGGGCGCAGGGCCATAGGTGCTTTTGCCGGAGCACATCACCCATAGGGCGTTATTTTTATCTACCACTATGCTAGCCGGGCTGTCGGCTACGGTAATTGTGGCTTCCACCACATCGGTTAGGGTATTGATAACACTGACGGTATTGTTGCCATTGTTCGACACAAACAGCTTGTTACCTATCACGGCCATTTGCTCGGGTTGTTTGCCTACTGAAATAGTTTTGGTTATCTGATTGGTAGATAAGTCAATCACACTCACGCGGCCATTTGGCACAGTGTAGTCCACCGTTTGCGACACATATCCTTTATTGTTGCTGGCAGCGAAGTAGCGGGGTAAAGTGAGTTTCTCCGCATTGCTAGGAGCATTAAGCGCTGGAATCGTGGCTACTTCATCAAAACCAGGTAGCGATACAACTTCAACCTTATTGCTATTATTCACCACAATATAGCCCCGGTCGCCCACCACTGTCATCGACTGCGCCACGTCGCCCAGGATACGGTTGTTTACGGAGCGGAATAAGGCAGCATTAGTAATGGCACCCGCCTCACTATTGAAGCCTACCACTTCAGAATTAGACCGCGTGAAGTTGCCTTCCTGCACGATAAACACATTGCTACCGGCCGGCGAGGCGTCATTATCGTTGTCTGGGTCGCAGCTCCAGAGAGTCAGGCCGCTGGCCAGGATGAAGGCCGTGCGGGCACTCAGGGAAAGAAAACGTTGTGTCATATAAAAGAAAAGTGTGAAAATTAGAATCAGCGCCAGCTCACGCGCAGGCTCAGCACGCCGTTGCGCGGGGGCATGGCGCGGGCTTCGTAGCTGTTATAAGTGAGGTTGGTGAGGTTGAAGCCCTGCACCAGCGCGGTAAGGCTCCAGGTGCTGCGGGTGTGAAACGTGTAGCCCAACGACCCACTTAGCAGAAAGTAGGAGGGTAGGAATGTAGTAGCCGAAGCATCGGTGTAGCGGAAGCTGGTGAAGGTGCTCTGCGTGAGCAGTTGCCAGCCGCGCCAGCTCTGCCGCGTGGTGAACGCCACCGTGTGCAAGGGCACGTAGGGCAATTGCACACCCACTGGGTCAGGGTCGAATATGTAGCCGCTCACTTTTTGCGAGCGGGTGTAGGCGTAGGCCGCCCGCGCCGTGAGGTTGTAGCGCCCCGGCTGCCAGCCCAGTTCCGAACTCAGCTCTATCCCCTGAGCCTGTACCCGGCGCAGGTTGCGCGGCGACCAGTAGCTTACCGTGTCGCCGGGCA
Source organism: Hymenobacter profundi (assembly GCF_019334315.1). Lineage (GTDB taxonomy): Bacteria > Bacteroidota > Bacteroidia > Cytophagales > Hymenobacteraceae > Hymenobacter > Hymenobacter profundi. Next base: position 1,880 of record NZ_JAHWGL010000045.1, on the reverse strand, counting down.
GCCACTGCACCCAGTTGCGCACCTGTTGGCGGTAGGCCGTCAGTTCCGTCACCAGCGAGAGGGTAGGAATAGGCTTGAAAGTGTGCTGCACGCCGCCCTCGTAGCCCAGGCTGGTTTCAGGCAGCAGGTTGGGGTTGCCGCCGGGGCGCCAGTATCGCTCGTTGAGGGTCGGCACACGGTAGCTGCGGGCTGCGCTGCCTTTCAGCACCAACGTATGGGTGTCGTGTTGCCACACCTGCCACTCGCCGCCCAGGGTAGGAGCCAGTGGCGGCCGCCTACCCGGAATAAACGCCTGTCGGATATTGGCCGTGAGGCGGAGGGTAGGCATAGGGTCGTATCGCACGAGAGCGTAGCCCGAGAAGCGGTTTTCGGTGAGGTCTTGGCCGTAGCCATCTACCCGTGCGGCAAAGTGCTGCGCCTCGCCGCCTACCCGCACGCTCAGGTTGGAGCGGAGTTGTAGGCTGTGGTCGGCCTGTATTTGGCTGGTGCGCACCCGCGAGTTGCTCTGCGCCACGGTGTTGCTGCGGTAGTTCAGAATATCCTTAAACCACGCCATGCGCACGCCCGTTTCGTGGCGGCCGGCCACGTGACGGTAGCCAGCAAATAGTCGGCGGCTCTGGTCGCGCTCCTGGGCATTGTCGTTGGCTGCCCCAATGGCGGGCTGAATGCGGCGGTCGGCGTCTGTCAGCCACACGGCGCCCATCAGTTCGCTGTGCTGGCCCAGGCGCAGGGTAGCATCTTGGGTGAGGCTCCATTGCCGGTAGGCGGCGTTGGTCTGCCGGCGTTCCACCAAGCCGTCAATCGTGCGCTCCTGGTAGGGGAAATCGTTCTGGCCCTCACGGTAAGAAGCAGCCGTGCGCAAGGCCAGCTTCTCGTTGCTGAAGCTGTTCTCAACGCTTCCAGCCCGCATTCCATAGTTGCCCACATCGGCCTGCGCCTGCCCGCGCCACCCCGCTCCCCACTGCACCGGCGACGACAATAGCACGGTGCCCCCCAAAGCGCCATTGCCGTACACCGCGCTTGCCGGGCCGGGCTGCACCGTAATGCGGGTAGCCCCATTCACGGGTAGCAAAGCAAAATCAGCTTCGCCCAGGGTAGGCAGGTTGATGTTGAAGCCGTTCCAGAGCACGGCCGTGTGGCGAGCCGAGGTGCCGCGCAGCGTGATGGACGACAGCTGCCCCGGCCCGTAATTCTTCAGATAAATGGGAGTAAGCCGGCTCAGCGCCTCGGCCAGCGTGCCCGCTGGCAGCTGGTTAACAGCCACCGAATCGAGGGTAGTGCGGCGGCTGCCCACAGCGTAGCGGCTCAAGCGGGCGGCCTCTACTACAGCCGTGGGTAGCAAATGGGGTGTGGCAGCGCTGGTATCAATGGGTGCGCGCTGGGCCTGCACTGCTGCGGTTGGCAACAGGCTTGCTGCCACCGCCAGCACGCGTAGCGTGCGGGTAGGGGTGGAAGAAGTAGCGCGTAAAAAACGTATCCGAACCAAAATTTCCGGGGTAGGAAAAGTCAGTTCAAAACTCCGCTGCGAGCCGAAACCCGCCACGTAGCCGAGGCCGAAAACAGAAAAAACCGGGAGGCCGAGGCCGCCCGCTGCATTCGTTCTCCGCCCTTCCACCGAAGGCGCTGAACATGGGGAAACGTAGTGGCAGGTCTCCTGGCTTGCTTCGGGCACATCGCCTTCCCATTTCTCCGGCTAAGTTTCGTGATCGAAACCTGGCGTTCTGCGAAACAGTGGCAGCTGCGTGATGCGCCCACTCTCGAAGCGTACAGTTGCGGGGACAGCTCCGGCCTTGAACCGGATTCCCTTTTCAGCCTCGCCCCGCATTTAGGGTCCGGCCACCGCTACGCCACAAAGATACTGTCTGAACCACGGATTCGCT
>NZ_JAHWGL010000044.1 GCF_019334315.1 Hymenobacter profundi | reverse complement strand
AAGGTCCTTCGCTCCGCTCAGGATGACAGACACTTTTTTTACCTCTTACTCACTCTATTCTCAACTTCACCCTTAGTTCACATACGGCGCTTCCAGTTCCTGGCCCATGCTTTGGATGGTGTCGGAGTGGCGGCCGGTGAGGCGCACAGTGCCGATGCGGGCTTCGGCTTCGGTGATGACTTCTAGCTCGCGGAGCCAATGCAGGCGGCGTAATTGAGGTTCAATTAGGCCCAGGGGGTTGATGTCGGCGTAGTGGTGGCGAAGGTAGGCCTTGGTGGTTTGTTCCAGCTTGTCGGCGAAGCGGTGCAGCTCCCGGCGTTGCCGCCACCTATCGGACAGCACCACGTGGGCGCGGGCCGTAACGAGCACAAAATAGCGCCGCCAGGTGTTCCAGCCGTACAGCATCAAGCCCAGCACCAATACGCCGCCCGTAGCGGCCAGCCAGACGTTATGACTCAGCCGGTCGCGCACGTAGGAGCTGCCTAACGCATTCACCACTAGCCAGCCTAATACAAACAGCCACGTGCGCCAGCGGTGCGGCAGGGTAGGGCGGCGCTTCTCCACGCGCACGGGCAATACCTCTTCGTACGGCATTTCAAATTCCAGCAGCACGTCGCCAGTGACAGAGCGCTTGCTGACGTGTACGCCGTGGGCACGCAACGTAAGTTGGGTAGTAGAGAAAAGCGAGCGTTGTTCTAAAACCATTCAGTGGGTGCAAGTTGGGAGTGGTGGGCGGTGAGTTTGTGAATAGAAAATACATCTGTCATCCTGAGCTTGCGAAGGACCTTCTCACATGAGAACAACAGGCGTAACAACGACTCGTTCTACGGGTATAAGGTCCTTCGCAAGCGCAGGATGACAGGCTTTCTTCACTCACAACTGCACAAACTCATCACTCACTATTCATCAATGAAACGGTGCCGGAGTGAAGCACAGTGCAAATATCGCCAGCATCAGCCAGCCCAGCACCTTGCGACCCGGCGACAGCGGACTTTCATCGGGAGCGGGTGGGTGGTGCACACCCGTTAGCCTACCCAATAGCAGACCGAAGACCAGCCAGCCAGGGTTGCCCAGCACACCGGGTAGGGCCACTGTGAGGGCCAACTGCCCAAACCATACGGCTGCCGCCAGCAACACCGTGCGGGCGGGAGTAGGCAGCAGCTTCCGAAATACCACAAATAGGTACAGCGCGTAAGGCACGCCGCCGTAGAGCCACGTGTCACGGTCAGAGTGCAGGGAGAAAATTCCTAATCCGGCATAGAAAATAAAGCCGATGAACAGCACCGTAGACAGCCGGTTGAAGCGCCGGTAGCCCAACAAACCGTACAGAATGTGCCCCCCATCGAGCTGCCCAATGGGTAAGAGATTGAGCGCCGTGAAGAACAACGACAACACCCCCGCCAGCAACACCGGGTAGTGCAGCAACTCATACGGGTGCGGCAAACGCGCCGGATCGGCCAGCCAGGTTTCCAGCCATTGGTAGATCAGCGGCTTACCAAAGGTGATGCCTTGGGCACCGGGTGGGTACACGTGGCGCGCATAATCGGCTCCAAACTGCTGGTATTCCGGATGAATCTGAAACAGATAATCTGCCAGCGGTGGCAAATGCGTGAAGCCGTACATCAGCAATGGCACCGCCACCACGAAGCCCGCTAACGGCCCGGCCAGGCCAATATCGAAATACTCCCGGCGCGAGAAAATCCGGTCTTTGATGCGAATAACCGCCCCAAACGTGCCAATGCCCAGCACAAACGGAATGAAGTAGGGTAGGGTAGTGCGCACCCGATTATAGCGCGCCGTGAAGTAGTGCCCAAACTCGTGCACCGTGAGCACGCCCAGAAACGGCACCGAAAACCATAGTCCCCGGCTCAGCTCTGTGCGCAAGGCCTCGCCCCGCAGCCCGAACACGTCGAGGGGTAGGAAATCCAACCCGCCGCGCGTGAGCATAATGCCGGCCAACGTGGTAGTCACCAGCGTAACCAGAAACAGCAGCAGGTGCAGGCCGTACACACGCCAGCGCGGCGGCTCGGGCTGCTCGTAGCGCACGAAGGCCTCGTGGGCATCGGCTAGGGTATAGGAAGCAGAATCGTCGGCAGCCGTGGGGGCTTCGGCGTCAGGCAGAGGTAGGGGAGAAGGCACGAATGGCGTCGGGCAAAGCGTCGGTGAGCGTCAGCGGCGGCGCCAGGAACAGGGTCTGTATTCCCAGGCGGCGGGCTGTTTCAATGTGTTGGATACTGTCTTCAATGAAAAGAGTTTCCTCGGCTTTCCAGTTCATTTCGCGCAGCACGTGCCGGAAAATCTCCTCGCCGGGCTTGCGCAGCCCTACCTCCTGGGAATAAAACACGCGGTCCAGCGCATCGGCAATGCCGTGTGCGAAGCTGTACTGCTCCTGTAGTTGCCGGTTGATAACGTTGATGTGCATGTGGTTGGTGTTGCTAAGCAGCGCCGTTTCGTGGCCTTGCTCCCGCAGCTCGGCAATAAGAGCTAAGCGCTCGGCGGGCACGTCCAGCAGCATGGCGTTCCAGGCGGCGTCCAGTTCGTCGTCGGTGGCCGTGAGCTGGTAGCCCGTGCGCAGCCCCTCCCGAAATGCCTCGCTCGTGAGGCGGCCGGTTTCTAGCTGGTCGAACAGCTCGGCCTGTGCTTGTTGGTTGAAGGCAATGGTGCTGCCCGCCGGGCTAAAACGGCGCATCTCATCCAGCGTGCGCTGGTAGTTGATGTTGATGATAACGCCGCCAAAGTCGAACAGCAGGTTGGGTTTCTTCGTCATACGATTTAGGTAGGGGCAGCTCGCAGCCGCCCGAAGGTAGGTTTCGTCCGCTCGAAACCACTCCGACGCGGATTAAAATTGGAAATTCGCCCGCAAACTTCGAAGTTTGCAGCAGCGAAACCAACCTGCTCTGTCAGATTAGTACGCATCGGGCCTATAGCTCAATCGGTTAGAGCAACTGACTCATAATCAGTAGGTCCTTGGTTCGATTCCAAGTGGGCCCACAACACACCGACTAAAAACAGCCTCTACAATATGTGGAGGCTGTTTTTGTTTTTATTTGGTAGAACATTAAATAATAGAATTTCGAACGTGGCTGCTCCTACCTTGCTGCTCGTTCAGTTTATGTCGACCTCTGTACTCTTCTAACTTGACGATAATAATACCTACTGCAAGATTATATTAAGTGTAACCAATGCAACCTTTTGCGCTGTTATCTGCATCCTATAGGCATCTAACTTCTTATTTCTACGATGAATTACTTCTCCACTTTATTAGCCGCTACACTATTGGCTAGTAGTCTGACAGCATGCGACAAAGACTCCGCGGAGCCGCTATTAGAAGAGCCGCAAGCAGAATTTTATGTGCAAGCTCGGCAAAACGATAATGTTTGGTTGAAGACAGGTGTTACGGGAGTCTACGGGAATTATTATAAATCTAAGCGCACGTTTTTCGTAACAGGTGCTGATCCCCAAAGTATAGGAATTGTAGAGAAATTAACGCTTAGCTTCTCTATGCCGAAAAGGCAACTACTTTCCTCTATCCAAGCCTTGCCAGCTACTTGGCTTGAAATAGGCGGTGGTGATATGATTTTCAATCAATTTATGTCAACAACTGCCCAAGGCCTGCCTACTATTCAGGTGACTCAGCTTGATACTATAAATCGGATCATAGAAGGCCGCTTTGAGGCCACCTTGCAGCGCGATGATTTTTACACAAAACAGGTGGAGCTAAAGCGTTTTAAGAGTGGAACCTTCCGCGTACAATACTATGAGCATGACTAACTATCCATAGAAAATATGGTGAAACAAAACGCCCCGACCAACCGGTCGGGGCGTTTGTGTTGCAATAGAGTAGGGCGTGTACTACCTTATAGTCGGAGAAGAGGTCTAACACCCTAGCCTATAGATATACTTTTTTAAAACGCCCTTCTGTATGCTTCGAATGACGTACTGCCAGCCTATGTAGGTAGGGGCCAACACGCCAGACGGCAAAGCTCCTCACTACTTCCTCTTGAGGCAAAACCTCAATCTTTTGCTTCAAGGAATTAGCCACGGATAATCCCTTTCTCCGTACACGTAGTCATATGTTTGGAGTAAGTGACATCCCGAAGTTCTTTCTGGCCTTCTTCCTGGTGCTGCCAGTTATTTCTTTTCTGCACGAGGCGGGACACGTGTTTTTTGCCTGGCTGATGGGGGGCAAAAACATCAAGGTGACCGTGGGCTCCGGCGACGTGGTGTTTCGGTTGGGCATGCTGGAAGTGCGCCAATACTACTTCTGGTACGGCCAGTGCACCTTCGACAATCTGAGGTATAACCACCGACTGGCCAACGTCCTTATTTTTGCGGGAGGCTCGCTTTTCAATGCCGTGTCTGCGGTGGCAGTGGTCTATCTTATCGAGAGCGGCCGGCTGGAGTCGGGCATGCTTACCTACCAGTTCACCTATTTCTCCCTGTACTACATCTTTTTTGCGCTGTTGCCCATGCCTTACCCCGACGGCAACCACAGCGACGGGAAGATTATTCTGGATTGGGTCCGCAACAAAGGGCAGGCCGCGGAAAAGACCTACTGCGTGCAGTGGAACGAGGAGGACGCGCAATGGCAGGTGCTGGACCACAACCAGAACCTCGTCGAGGAGTTTGCAGATGAAACACAGGCGCTCGAAAAAGCGCACGAGGTAGCACGGCGCAATCGGCCCAGCCGCTTACTAAGCAGCGAAGGCGGCCAGGAGAAAGAGGTAGCCAATTACCCCAGAGTACCACTGTAGCCGCCATTTCGCGGTGCTCCTACCCGCATCGCTGCCTTACACAATAGAAAGTACCTTTCGGTGGCCCATCCCAAACCCGTTAAGTAGCCTGATTTGATGATAGCAGCTATAGTCAGTTTCCTGGTGATGCTGAACCCGTTTGCCTTGTTTCTATACCTGAAGCCGATTATGCAAGACCTTTCGGAAGCCGACTTTCGGTCGGTATTTCTGAAAGCCAGCACAATTTCCTTTTGCATATACCTGGTTTTCCTGCTGTTCGGCGACCTGGTTTTCCAGAAGGTATTTAGCATCAATTTCGAGTCGTTCCGGATATTCGGCGGCATTGTGCTGTTTTCCTTTGCCTACATTTTTATTGTGCAGGGAAGGAAGGCGTTCATTCAGATTAAAGGCGACCTGCACGACCTAGCTTCCGAAATTGCGCTGCCCTTCATGGTAGGGGCCGGCACTATCTCGCTCACCGTCTTGATGTCGGAGCAGCTGCAACTGTGGCAGGGGGTAGTAGCGCTGGTCTTGATTATGCTAATCAACTACCTGATCATTATGGGGTTGAAGCAAATGCGCCGCACCATGCGCAGCAAAAGCTTTCAGATTGCCTTCGATAAAATCATGGAGCTTTTGCTACGCATCAACGGCTTTTTCCTGGGCGCTATCGGCGTTGATATGATTACTACCGGTATCACTAACCTGATGCGGGCCGCTGGGTAGGCTTGGCCGTAGCGCCTACCGTATCACCTCCTCGGAATAAACCAGCCACAGCGGAATGGGCAGGTCCATGTTGTAGATTTCCTTCGGTACGCTGCCAAAACGCAGGGAGGGTAGGGGGTTACTACCCTTCAGGCCGAGCACGAGCAGGTCGTATTTGCCTTTGCCCAAGTGTAGGCGAATGCGCTCTGCCACGCTTTTGTTGGCGGCCCGCACCAGGGTGTAGGGCACGCCGGCGGTTTCTTGGTGTTTTCGCTGCAAGGCGGCAAACCGCTCCTTCACGATTTCTTCGGCCTTCTTCACGGCCTTTTCTTCCGAGATAAGCGGGAAGTACTGGGTCGGCAGCCGGTACACGTGCAGTATCTCCAGTTGCAGCCCCAACTGCGTGGACAGGTTTTGGCTGAGCCGCAGGGCGTGCACCGAGGTGGCCGAAAAATCCAGCGGCAGCAGAACTTTATGAATGCTTGCTACCGCCGTTTCGGGGAAGACGAGCACGCTGCACGGCAGCACCTGGAGCAGCTTGGTGCCGAGGGCGCCGGTGCTCTTGTCGCTCATTTTTTTACCCAGTAAGGCCAGCTTGATCCGGTAGCGCTTCACCAGTTCGGCCAGCATCACCTCTGTGTTCGGCTCCTCGCCTACGAGCACCTCATACGCCGCAGCATTGCCGAACTGCTCGACCACGATGTCGTTGATGTTGCCTTCCACTTCGGTGGCTAGGTCCATATTGCCGAACAATTCCCGGAAGTCGTCGCTCAGCTCGGCTACCTTCACGTTGTGCACAAAGTACACTTTGCCTACTTGCAGCCGCTCGCAGATAGAGCGGGTGAAGGCCACCAGTTTTTCGTCTATATCACTCAGGTCCAGGCAGACCATCATCGCGTCAATGGCAATCATAGTTTCGCGGCGTTTGGGGGTAAGGGGGTAGAAGTGCTTGTTTGAGGCGCTTTGGCGTCCTGCTTTTGCGCCCGCTTGGCCAGCATCTCGCCTACCAGTTGCTGATAATCTTTGCGTTGCTGGGCGCTGCCGAGCTTCGTTTCTTCTTCCAGTTCTTCGCTTAGCCCTTTATACAAGCTATAGCACATGAGCAGCAGAATGATAGCAAAGGGAAGTCCTGTGATAATAACAGCCGTTTGCAAGGCCTGCAACCCGCCACCCAGCAGCAGCACCGCCGCAATGGTCCCGCCCGACAGGGCCCAGAACACGCGGGTGCCAACAGAAGGGTCTGGCCGGCCGCCAGAGGTAAGACTTACCACCACCAGCGACCCAGAGTCGGAAGACGTGACGAAGAACCCGGTGATGAGCACAATGCCGATAACCGACAGAATATTAGAGAAAGGAAGCTGCTCGAAAAAGACAAACAGGGCTGTCGATACGTCGGCGGCCACGGCCTCGGCTACGGCCGTATTGCCGCCCAGTACTTCGCGCAGGGCGGTGCTGCCGAATACCGTCATCCACAGAAACGAGAGTAGGGAAGGCACAATCAGTACCCCGAGCACAAATTCCTTGATGGTGCGGCCTTTGGAGACGCGCGCAATGAAGATGCCCACAAACGGCGCCCACGAAATCCACCAGGCCCAGTAAAACACCGTCCAGGTGCCCTGCCAGTTGGTATTGCTGTAAGCTTCATTCCAAAAAGAAAGCTGCATAAAGCTCCCGATGTAGTAGCCAGTGTTCTGCACATAAGAACCCAGGATAAACACCGTAGGCCCCAGAAACAGCACCGCCACCAGTACCAGCAAGGCAATCCGGACGTTCCATTCGCTGAGGATACGCACGCCTTTGTCTACTCCCGTTACCACCGATATGGTAGCAATACCCGTGATGATGGCTATCAGGCTAATCTGGGTAGTGACGTTGTTGACGATAACTGGAAATACGTGGTGTAGCCCCGCCGCTACTTGCTTCACCCCCAGGCCCAGCGAGGTAGCCAAGCCGAAGAGGGTAGCAATAACCGCCAGAATATCAATCACATCACCAATAACGCCGTGGATGCGCTCACCCAGAAACGGGTAGAAAGCCGAGCGTACCGTAAGAGGCAATTGGCGATTATAGGTGAAAAAGGCCAAGGCCAGCGCTACCAGCGCATAAATGGCCCAGGCATGAAAGCCCCAGTGCAGGAACGTGAAATTCATGGCCTGGCGGGCAGCGGCCGGCGTACCCGGCTCCCCAAGCGGGGGCGTCTGAAAGTGGTTGATGGGCTCGGCCACGCTCCAAAAAAGCAGGCCAATGCCCATGCCGGCGCTGAATAGCATGGCAAACCAGGAACCGGTGCTGAACTCCGGCCGCGCATCCCGACCACCCAACCGGATGTTGCCAAACCGGCCGAAGGCCAGAAACAGGCAATACGCCACGAAAATGTTCACGCTCAGAATAAACAGCCACCCCATGTTGGACGTGACAGCAGTCTGTATTTCCGCGAAAAACGTTTCGGCGCTTTCCCGAAAGACCAAAACGAGCACGATACTGAGGACAAGTATCACGATGGATGGCCAGAACACGGGCCCGTTTACATCCAACCCAAACGATTTTTTCGCCTCATTCCTAACTTTGCTCATATACAGTGCTGTTGATTTCTAGAAGTAGTAGCCCATGTTGATGTTGAATCGCATGTGCCAGCGGGTGTTGCCGGAAGTGCCACTGGTAAAGGCATTTTCCCATTCAGGTCCCAACCAGGGGTGGTTATAGCCAAAGGCGGCGTCGGTGTAGATGGCCATGGGCCCGGCGGCAAACAGCGCCCCCAGCACGTTCATGTGCGAGTTCTCAAAGCCACGGACATCTTTCGAATAGTAGCCGTAGTTGTCGTACAACGTGATGCTTTGCAGCAAGCGGGTTTCAATGGGGAGACGGTAGGCGACGTTGGCCGTGTACAGGTTGCCCCTGGTGGCTACCCGGTAGTTGGCGCCGTACGCACCCATCTCAACGAAATTTAAGGCCGCACCGTTGGCATATTTTGGCTGAAAGCGGTAGCGCATGGCCTGCAACTTCATACTCCAGCGGCTATAGGAGGGCTTAAATTCATAGTGCACCGCCCCGGCGTAGCGGGTGCCGTTGCGCCTGGTATCCAGGTTGTAGAGGAGGCCGCCCTGTAGGGAAACGCCCAACTCGTGGGCCAGGCTGTCGTCGAGGCGCCGGACCAGTTTAAAATTTAGCTGGTTGTTCTCCTTGTTGCGTCCGGTTACGTCGTAGGAGTAGCGGTTGGGGCTGGCTTCGGCCGAGCTGAACACAAAATCCTCCGCGCTTTTGTAGTAGGCCGCCTGCCACTGCCAGAGGCCCCGGTCGTGAATGTACTTTACACCCATGTCGTGGTCATCCTCAAACCCCAGGTAGTAGGTCATGTTGAAAAACCAATTGTTGGAGTTGTATTGCTGAATGCCGAAGGGCACTTGGTTCAGCCCTACCTGTAGTTGGGCGGCATCCGAGAAATCGTACTGAAACCAGCCCTGCTTCAGAAAGCTCCCTCCAAATGCCTGCGAGTAGTGCCGGAACTCGGCGTTCAGCTTGATGCCTTTATAGGCGGCTTCCGCATTGATGCGAAACATATCAAAGCCAAAATCACCGCCCCGTTCCACTTGGTCCTGTTTCCAGGTAGAGAGGTTGTAGTTGAAGCGCAGCGCACCGCCCAGCTTCAGGGCAGGCTTTTCATCGTCTTTGTCCTCTAGGTCTTGTGCGTGGCACAGCGTGCCGAAGAAGCAGAGAAATAAAAGTAAAAGTGTTTTATGCATAGAGGGGCGTTAGGTGAACTCCTGGGTAGGTTGGACGAAGTCAAGCGAAAAACGTTTCGCAAAAAGTGTATTTGCTTTACCGCGGCGCTAAGCTTCCAGAAGCTCTTTCGCAAATCCCTTTTGGAAATTCGGAATGTGGATTCTGCGTATGGCAGCGTTATTCCACTTCACCATCCTTCCTCGTGATGCTACTTCGCTTCCGTTGGCTTTTCCTATTTTTCTGCTTCCTCAATAGTTACAGCTACGCCCAAACCTACCGCTTTCAGGGTACGATGAGCCAGAACGTGCTCAACAACTACCTCGACCGCGCCATTACCATGCAGGGGCAGTCAGAAATAGAGGGTGTCAACAAATTGAGCGAAGCCGAACGCCGGCGCAACATAGCCATGCTGCACAACGTGGGCGCCAAGTTTGTGAGCCGCATTGGGGGCTGGTGGGAAAATGCCTACGACCAAGCCGCGCATGATGCTCTATTTGCACAGGTCCGCTGGAATGTACGCCGCATCCAGACCCACGACCGGGAAGTGATTTGCCAAGCGGCGGTATTCGAGTATGTATCAGAGAGTGTGAACAACATAGCCGTGCCAGCGCGAGTATTCCGGGCGTTTGGGCTGCCTGTGGTGCGGCGCAATTTTCGTTGTCATGAGATGCTGTACCCGGCACCCGCCGCGCAGTACCGCGTCTACGATGGTCCGATGGCTGAAAGCATGCGTCGGTTCACGCCCGATGTCACCACTCAGGAAGCCCAATTGTGGTTTTACTACATGGCCACGCGCTACCTCGCGGCGGGTTGCGAGGCCATTCATTTCGGACAAGTAGAAGTAATGAACCGCCGCGACGTGGGCAACGCGCAGTGGTGGGCGCTGCTCCAGAAAATCAGGACCTATGCGGCTACCCGGAACCGCGGCGTGGTGCTCTGCGACGGCCACGTGCCTTCTGGCGGCATATACTACGAGCCGCAGCTGGTGCAAACTATGCCGTTGGCCGAGTGGCAGTCGTATCGCCCTACCTCCGATAGCACAAAGCAACTGGTACTCGATTTTCACTCCATTTGGGTGAACTACCAGGAGGCGCCAGGCTGCACGCCCGAGCGGCAGCCAATTACAATACAGGTTGATCCGAACGTAGGATTGCACCAGCGCAGCCTAGGGGGCCTCAATCCGCTGGGCTGGACGGCCGTGCGCAATCCCTACCTGGTAGAGCTGGACAATAGCGGGCCGAGCGCCGAAGCCGCCGTAGGGTGCAACTACGACCGAAACCGCGACTGGTTTCTGTGGGGCTGGGACGAAATCAGCTGGTTTGCGCAGCAGCCCCCCGCCTACCGCGACTCCGTGCTGGTATATTCCTACTACCGCATAAAACAGCTGGACCCCAGTGGCCACCTGGCCATGCCCGGTATGCGGGGCGTAGAGCCGGGCATGGGCCGGCCTAGCTACCTATACCGTTGTAATACGGGCCTGGGCAATCAGCAAGCCACCATTCGTAGTATCTGGCGCGGGAGGTACGCCGATTCGGTGCTGCAATTGGAGTAAGCTGTGTTATAGAACAAAGTAGAGACGGAAGGATGCGTCTCTATTTTGTTCTTGACCTGCGTAGGGCGATACTTAAAACGACTTCGTGAAGCCTACCTTGATCTTGAGCTGAAAGTCCTGAATCACCTTGAAAATCTCTTTCAGCGTGACTTGTTCCACTTGCGTAAGGGTGGTCGGGTCTACGTAATTGGTGGGAGAGGTGCGGTCTTTCAGGAGCTGGGTGGCCTGCTTGTGCAGGCGCATGCCCATCAGGTAGTAATACGCCTGTAGCAGCTCCTGATACTCTTTTTCGCGGAAGACTCCACGCTCGCGCAACAGGGCCAGCCGCTCGCCGGTGTTGGTCCGGAAAATCTGGTGTTGCAGCGCGTATACCCGTACTAGGTCCACAATGGGCGTCATGGTGCGCTTGAGGTCGAACACCTTTTGGGTGCCCTGCACAAACGTGCGGATGTTGCGCAGGAAGGTAAGCGGCGGCTCGTATTGCAGGGCGTTCTGAGCCATAAACCGGAAAAAGCGCTCCGAGGGCTTTTGGAGCTCCTGATGCAGAAAGGCTTGCAGTTCGTCCATAATTGATTCGTCGCCGTAGAGGTAGCGGCAGTCGAAAAAGGTAGCGAAGCGCATCACGTTTTCGGGGTTTGACTCGCGCAGCCACTCCTGGTAGTTGCGTTTCCAATGCGAGAGCGAGTGCGTCCACTTCGGGTTTTTGGCCATGAAGCCGCCTGTACAGTAATGCAGCCCAATGTGGTTGAGCTGGTCGGACACGGCCTCCGCGAAGCGCAGGAAATACGCTCGCACTAATTCGCGCTGCTCATTGGCTTTGTCTTCGTAGATGATGGCATTGTCCTGGTCCGTCACCAGGGTTTGCTCCTGCCTACCCTCGCTGCCCAGTACCATAAACACGAAGCGCGCCGGGGCCGGGCCGTGCTCGGCCAGCACATTGTCAATCACCTTGAGGGCAATGGCATCGGCCACGGCCGTAATCACCTGGTTCACGATTTCCGACTTCACGCCCCTACCCAGCAGCTGCTGCACAATCTCGGGTACCTGGTCCCAGCGGCGCTTTAGCTCGTGGGTGCTCTGGGCCAGCTTCACAGCCTGAATGAACATAAACGGCGACTGGGCCAAGTCGCTGAGCAGTTTGTTGCGGCTCAGGAAGCCCAGAAACTCGCCCTCGCGCTCTACCAGCAAGTAGCGCGTTTTGGTCTGAAACATCTTCAGAATAGCCTCATACACAAAAGCTCCGCTGCTGACTGTGACCAACGGCGTGGCTAGCACGTCGGCTACGGGGCGGTTGGCATCGAGGCGCTGCGCAATCACGGAGTCGCGCAGGGTGATGTCGGTGCAGTAGCCCACAATGGTACCCTCGGCATCGGTCACAAACAGGCAGCTCACCTTGGCCGCTGCCATACGTTGCGCGGCCTCGTAGATGGGCGTATCCAGCGTGCAGGCCGTGATGGGGCGCATCTCCAGCGTTTCTACCCGGCGCGAAAACAGCTGGTCGGCCACCAGGAAATTTTGCTCGGGCGTGTCGCGGGGCTTCACGAAGTGGGCAAACTCCTCGTTCAGCATCTGCTCGCCGTAGCGCGCCGTGAAAAAGTGGAAGAAGGCAGGGTAGGACACGCACAGCGCCCGAAAGTCGCGGCGGGGGAGGGTGAGCACCCGCGTGCGGGCGCGCACTACCACCGTCCGGATAGAGCGTTTTTTGTGCAGCAGGATGGAAATGCCTCCGTAGCAGGTGCCGGCCGGGTAGATGAGGGGTAGGCGCTTGTGCTGCTCGCTATCGTAGAAAAAGGTGTCGTAAGCGCCTTCTACAATGATGTCCAATGCCCGCAGCTTGCTGGTACCCTGTTGGTAAAGTAGGGTTTCGCGGGGGTAGTGAACTTCCTCTACCAAATCGGCTACCCCTGCCAGCACGTCGTCGGGCAGGAGCTGGAAGGGTTCCACGGTGCGCAAAAAAGCCAGGACGTTATCCATAGATCAACCAATAGAGAAGGAGAAAAAACAAGGCCACCCCGATAGTAATCGGTAGTTGGTGTTGTGCCCAGAAGGAGCGGGGCGCTGGGGGCACCAACCGCGGTAGGGTAGGGGCGGTGGCAGCAAACAGCCCCCGGCGGCGCATTTCAAAAAAGCAGCGAGCCGTAGCAGCGGCGTCGCCCACGGCATCGTGTAGGCGGGGCGGCGGTTCCTGGAAAAGATATTCGTGCAGGTCGGCTAGCTTCAGGTAATGTCCACGCAGGCTCAGCGGCCGACTGCTGAACATAGTGCAGAACTGCGGCAAGGCCGGCAGCGGATTCGACAAGCCTACCCGCTGAAACGCCGCACCCAGCACGTGAAAATCGAGCTGCAAAAAGTGGCCGATTACCTGCGGACGGTAGTGGAGCAGGTCGTGGTGCAGGCGCTCCAGCACGGGGCGGGGCGCGGCACCATGGGTGTGCAAAAAGTCTTCGGTGAGGCCGTGCACGGCAACAGCTTCGGCGGGCATAGTACCAGCGGGTACGCGCAGATACGCTTCATCGGTGCGCACCCGCTCACCGGCCGCCGTGTATACCTGCCAAGCCAGTTGCGCAATGTGGGGCCAGTGGCCTTCCTCTGCGTATGGTTGGTCCCAGCGAGTGGGCAAGCCCGTGGTTTCCGTATCAACAAACAAGAAAAAATCGGCAGCCACAGAGCGGTAGTATTAGGCGCAACAAGGGCACCATAGAAGAAAATAGCAGGTAGGGCACGCCGCCTCAGCCTGCTGCTGGCAAAGCATACCTATTTCTAACAGCCAAAGTACTGCTTTGGTGTAATAGTAAGTTGAGGTGAGGGCGCAGAGTGCAAACGTTGTAATACTGCTGATTACTTGAAAGAGAAAAATTTGTTTATGCTATTACACAAACGATAAAGTTTAGATAACATTCTTATATTTCGGGACAAGTTGCAGTAAGAGAGGCCTCAGTATGCGATTCAGGCCACTTCAAAGCAACTGCCCCCGTTTTCAGAAGGCCTTGGCCTGTTTTTTTACCCTGCCTACACAAACGATTGCGATATTTTTTTACACAATCGTTTGTGAGTATTGAAATTTCAATTCCCATTTTCTTCTTTATGAGAAAGACAATACCCAAACTACGCCGGCTGGCTATTCCGGCGCTATTGTGTGGTTTGCCCTTGCTACCCTTGGCAGCGCAGGCAGCTACCTCCGCAACAGGCTTTCTAACGGGTACTCTGCTGCCTGTTGCCGATGCGCCCGTAACGGGGCGTGTAGTAGATGAGAAAGGAACCGGCCTACCCGGCGTGAACGTGGTAGTGAAGGGCACTACCAATGGCACGCAAACCGATGCCGATGGTCGCTACACCCTAACCGTACCCGACGGTGCTACCCTGGTGTTTTCGTTTGTGGGGTATGCCGCACAGGAGGTGGCTGTGGGCGGCCGCACCACAATCAACCTGGCACTAGCACCCGACTCACGGGCCTTGGGCGATGTGGTGGTGGTAGGATACCTGACCGAGAACCGACAGAACGTGACCAGCGCTGTGGCGCCGCTGGATGTAAAAGAAGCGAATAAGACTCCGGTGCCTACCGTTACGCAGGCGTTGCAGGGGCGGGTAGCAGGCGTACAAGTAACGGGCTCGGGTGGCCCCGGCGCCACACCTATCATCAATATCCGTGGTATTGGCACATTGGGTAATGCCAGCAGTGGCCCCTTGTACATCATCGATGGTTTATGGACGGATAACATCCGCGACCTGAACCCCAATGATATTGAGACGCTGAACATCCTGAAAGATGCTTCTTCTACGGCCGTGTATGGTTCGCGGGGAGCCAACGGGGTAGTACAGATTACCACCAAAAAAGGCAAGGCGGGGGCGCCATCCATTAGCTTCAATGGCTACCGGGGCGTCGATAATGTGTATAAAACCTACAACCTGACCAATGCCAGCGAGTGGGCTGATCGTGCTGTTATTGCGTATCGTAATGCTGGCCTAGACCCGCTCAACAACGGCCAGAACAGTTTGGCTGGGGCCGTTAAAGGTCCCGGTGGGGCCTTCAACCCCAATGTGGATACCGATTGGCAAAAGGAATTCTTCCAAACCGGTACGCTGGAAGATTACAACCTCTCCTTTTCGGGCGGTTCTTCGGGAGAAAAATATACCTCCAACTACCTGATTTCGGGTGAGTATTTTCACCAGGAGGGCATCGTGAAAGGTCCTGACTTCAAGCGATACAGCTTGCGTTTAAACTCAGGTCTCACGAAAGGGCGTTTCCGCTTGCAGGAAAACGCCCAGCTCACGCATATCAACACGACACTGCTGAATGGCGCGCCGTTTATTGATGTGCTGACAATTATTCCTAGTATTCCGGTATACGACCCGGCAAATCCGGGGGGCTTTGGTACGGGCTCATCGGTGCTGAACTCGTTTGCTACCAACCCTATAGGAGCACAGTCGCTGCTACGCCGCACGCAGGCAGACAACCGGTTGGCAGGCAACGTTAGTGCCGAGTACTCTTTCTTTGATTTTCTGACTTATCGGCTAAATGTGGCCATGGATGGCCATACCTACAGCAATGCCGATGCGCAGAAACTGGGTATCATACGGCAGAACACCGCCATTAATACGTCGTCGCTAAACGAATTCTTAGGCTACGACCTATTCTTGCTGGCTGAGAACACGCTGAACTTCAACAAGCGTATCGGTGACCACGGCGTGAATGCCTTGTTGGGCTACTCGGAGCAGAGCTTTCAGCAGCACAACGTGCAGGCAGGCGCACAAGGCTTCACTAGCTCGCCGCAGTATTACTTCGAGCTAAGCGCTGGCCCACGGGTAGGGGTGGTGCAAGGAGCCTCGTTTGAGTACACCAAGCGCTCCTTCTTTGGGCAGGCTACCTATGACTACAAGAACCGCTATCTGGCCTCGCTGAGTGCCCGCCGCGACGGGTCGTCGCGCTTCACCCCTGAGAACCGGTGGGGTAATTTCTGGGCAGCCTCGCTAGGCTGGCGCATCAGCGAGGAAGACTTTTTCAAAGATGCTGTGCCGGCTATCAGCAACCTGAAGCTGCGGGCCAGCTACGGCACTAATGGCAACGATGCGCTGAATGGTCCTTACGGTGGTAGTTACTTGCCCTACCCTATCATTGGGCAAAACGTGAATTACGTTATCGGCACCGGCCAGACCATTGTAAACGGCTCCTCGCAGTTGGCACTGGCTAGCCCCGATATTCGGTGGGAAGACCGTCGCACCCGCAATATTGGTCTGGATTTGGGCGTGCTCGACAGTCGCTTGAGCTTATCGGCTGATTATTATATTTCTGAGACCCGCAACGCGCTGGCGCCAGTGCAGGTGCTCACCTACCTCGGCCACTTCGGCAACGACATCTACCAGAACGCGGGCACTATCGAAAACCGGGGCTTTGAATTGGGCCTGGGCTACCACGAGACAAAAGGTGATTTCACCTACGGCGCCGATTTCAACCTGACAACACTCAAAAACGAAATCACGGCCGTACCGACCGTAGGACAAACGTTTGGTGGTGGCGAAGGGGTAACCCGCTCGCAATTAGGTACGTCGCTGGGCGAGTTCTACCTGATTCCGTTCGATGGTATTTTCCAATCGAATGATGAGGTAGCAAATTATAAAAGCTCCAATGGCACCATTATTCAGCCATACGCCTCGGCTGGTGATGTGCGTTACAAAGACGTGAACGACGACGGCAAGATCGATAATGCCGACCGCGTATTCGCAGGCAAATCCATTCCCAACCTGGTGATGGGCTTGAACTTGAATGCCGCCTATAAAGGCTTCGACCTGTCGGTATTCCTGCAGTCTTCCAGCGGCAACAAGGTGTACAACCAAGCCAAACTGGCGCTGGAAAGCTACAACGGCCCCAATAACTACGACGCCGACGTGACTCCGTGGTCGGTTGACAATCCTTCGAGCACTACACCGCGTCTGTTGCAGGGTGGTGGCTTAGGTAACTTAGGGCAAGCGGCCGCCTCTAACGCGCTATTCAATAGCACGCGCTGGTTGGAAAATGGCAATTATGTACGCCTAAAAAACGTGCAGCTGGGCTATACGCTACCTACGAGCATAACCAGCAAAGTGCCTAGCCTGGGCAGCGTGCGGGTATACGTGACGGGCCGCAACATCGTGACCTTCACCAAATACTCGGGCTTCGACCCAGAGACGACCGGCACAGGCTTCTACAGCCGCGGCGTAGACAACAGCTCCTACCCCAACGTGCGCAGCTTCATTGGCGGCTTGCAAGTGAATTTCTAATAACTGCGGTGGGCCTGCCATTATATGTGGGCAGGCTCTACCCACCCAATCTGTACTAAACCAATGAAAATACATAAGATAGCCGCTCTCTTTCTGCTCTCCAGCGGGTTGCTGCTGACTACGAGCTGCGAGAAAGACTTATTGGATCAGAGCAATCCGAACGCTCCCGATACCTCGCAGTTCTGGAAAACCCAGGACGATGCCATTAAAGGCGTGTATGCCTGCTACTCGGGTTTGCAGCAGTATGCCTGCTACGGGCACTCCTGGCAGTTTATGGCTGCCCGTTCCGACGAGTCGTACAGCCAGAGCCCTTTTGTAGAGCTGGCCAACTTTACGCGCTTCATCACCCCAGACAACAACTTCTTTATCTCGTCCTTCGCCTGGAACGACTACTACCGCACCATCTTCCGCACTAACCAGGTGCTGACCCACGTGCCGGATATCGACATGGACGCGACGCTGAAAAACCGTCTGCTCGGGGAGGCGCAATTTGTGCGGGCACTGTCGTACTTCGACTTGGCTTACTTCTTCGGCAACGTGCCCCTGATTCTGGTAGAGCCCGTGGTGACTACCCGTGCGCCGCAGGCTACTACGGCCCAGATAGAAGAACAGATCATTGCCGACCTCACGGCTGCCATTCCTAATCTGCCGTTGTCGTACGGCGATGCTGAGAAGGGCCGCGTAACGAAAGGAGCTGCTCAGGCCCTGCTGGCCAAAACCTACATGATGCAGCGTAAATACAGCGAGGCATCGGCCCTGTTTACCCAGATTATCGGCTCGGGCCAGTACGACTTAGTGGCCAACTACCTCGATAACTTCACGGATGCCAACGAGAACAACCGCGAGTCGGTATTCGAGATTCAATATGTGAACTCGCCGTTGGACGTAGGCCAGGGCCAGGACAATGCGTCGGCGTCGGAAGGGTATGACCGGCCCAACTTCTTTGGGCCTCCCTACTACAGCTTCGCCGACGTGCAACCTCGTTTGTGGTTGCTGAACGCCTACACCGACTCTACCACTGCATTTGCACCTGGGAGCACCACCCGGCATATGATTGATCCACGCCGGGACGTGTCCATCATCAGCGCTCGTAACCCCGACCGTTTCTACGGCAAAACTTTCGCTGAATTGATTGTAGAGCGCAACTACAACCCCAACCAGCAATACTGGCGCAAGTACCTGAACGACCGCACGCGCACAACGCCCGAGGATTTCACTTCAGGCATCAACTTCCGCGTGATCCGCTACGCTGACGTACTGCTGATGCAGGCCGAAGCGCTGACTGAGCTAAACCGCGTAAGCGACGCGCTACCGTTGGTAAACCGTGTGCGCAATCGGGTAGGGCTGGCCTCACTCACGGGTAGTTATTCGCAGGAGGCCATGCGCCAGCTTATTCGCACGGAGCGCGCCAAGGAGCTGGCCGGCGAGGGTACACGTTGGTTCGACATTCTGCGCTATGGGCTAATGGATAACCAAGCTGGCATCACGGAGCTAACCAGCCGCGATTCGGACTTCACCAACTTCCGTCTGGGTGTTTCCAAGCTACTACCCATTCCACAACGGGATATCGATATTGACCCCAATGTGAAGCAGAATCCTGGCTACTAATACGCTACTGGTATAGCGGGAATAAAACAGCCGTTTCGGGCAGTAGCTTGAAACGGCTGTGTTGCTTTCTATGAACTCAAATAGCTTGTATAAAGTGCTTTATGATAACATTCTATACCGGGTTGCTGAGTCGAAAGGGTAGGCAGTTACTTGCCCTACTAGTGCTATCGAGCTGCGGCGACGCAGGCGACAATTCGCCCGTATCGCCTACTCCAGTACCAGCTCCTGCACCGGCTGCTGGTACCACGTTCACCAACCCGCTGCTACCTTCCGGCGCCGACCCATGGGTGTACCAGCAAGGGAACACGTACTACTACCTGAATACTACCTATACCAACCTGCGCATTTGGAAAACCAACAAAATGTCAGATCTGGGCACGGTATCGAGTACGCTGGCCTGGGCTCCGCCTGCGAGTGGGCCAGCCTCCGGCAACCTGTGGGCACCCGAGCTATATCACTTCGACAATAAGTGGTACCTCTACTACTCCGCCGGACCGGCTGGCACCGATTTGGGGCAGCAACGGACCTGGGTACTAGAAAATAGCGCCGCAGACCCCACTACCGGCACCTGGACTGATAAAGGTCGCATCTTCTGCGCTTCTGCCGATTTCTGGGCCATTGATGGAACCGTGCTGGAGCAAAATGGTAAGCGTTATTTCATTTGGTCGGGACACAATGGGGTAGACGCTGTGCAACGGCTCTACATTTCTCTGATGAGTAATCCCTGGACGCTGACGGGGCCGCGCGTGGAGCTGTCGCATCCTGAGTATAGCTGGGAAATGGTAGGGCTGCCTTACGTTAACGAGGGACCAGAAATTTTGCAACACGGGGGTAAAACGTTTCTAGTGTACTCGGCTAGCTTTTGTGGCACCGACTACTACTCCCTGGGTATGCTGACAGCCGATGCCACCGCTGATCCTATGCTATTGGCATCTTGGACGAAATCGACCAAGCCGGTTTTCTCTCAGAGTCCCGCTAGCCGTGCCTACGCTACCGGGCACAATGGCTTTTTTAAATCCAAGGATGGTACGCAGGATTGGCTGATTTATCATGCCAATTCCAGTGCAGGTCAGGGCTGTTATGATACCCGCAACCCGCGCATGCAAGTCTTCACCTGGAACCCCGATGGCATGCCCAATTTTAGGACGCCCGTTGGCATCCATATCGCACTTACGAAACCTAGCGGCGAGTAAGAGCTCGTGCGCGTATTCCTCAAACCCTACTGCTATGCCCACACCTTTACTCATTTCGCTTCGCGCACATCTGGTTGGTACCATGCGGTGCTTGTTACTCTTGCTGTTACTGATCGGCATAAGCAACGTGCGCACCTACGCGCTGCAAGGATTCTACGGTTCGCATGACCCTTCTACCATCGTGAAGGAGGGCAACAAGTATTGGATCTTTACGACAGGACAGGGTATCTATAATATGTACTCTACGGACTTAGTAACCTGGACACCCTCGCCGCGGGCAGTGTTTATTAATAATGCCTACCCTAGTTGGATCAATGCCAAGGTGCCAGGCTTTGCAGGTAACTTTTGGGCACCAGAGTGCATCTATATGAATGGCAAGTACTACCTCTACTATTCGTGCTCCACGTTTGGTTCGCAAGTATCGGCTATAGGTCTGGCCACCAACGTTACGTTGGACCCTGCCAATGCCAACTACAAATGGGAGGACCAAGGCGAAGTGGTTTCTTCTGTAGCCGGCAGCGGCCCCAATGCTATTGACCCCGCCGTGCTGCGCGACGCCAGCGGCAACGTGTGGCTCACGTATGGTTCGTTCTTCGGTGGTATTCGCACCACGCAGCTAAACGCTACCACCGGCAAGCCCTTGAGCAGCGCGGGCTATACGCTGGCCAATGGTGGGGTAGAGGCCCCCGATCTGGTACAGCATGATAATTTTTACTACCTGTTCATCAACCGCGGCAGCTGCTGCCAAGGCATCAATAGTACATATTATATTCAGGTAGGGCGCGCCGCTACGCCAGCGGGACCTTTCTTGGATAAAGAGGGCAAAGATCTGAACAGCCTGGGCGGTACTACCGTGCTCGGCTCGGCCGGGCGCTATATCGGGCCGGGCCACGCAGGCATTTTCACCGAAAATGGCGTGAGTTACTTCTCGCACCACTATTACGATGGCTATGACAACGGGGCGCCCAAGCTCGGGCTGGCTCGCCTCACCTGGGATGCTGCAGGCTGGCCTGTGGTCAGCCGCGAGTGGGTAGCCGCCGGCCGCTACGAAGTCAAAAACCAGTTGAGTGGCCTCGTATGGGACGCTTGGGGCTGCACGGGAGCCTCGGGGCAGATGGTGGCGCAGGGTACGCCCAGCGGCCTCACCTGCCAACAATGGGACTTCACGGCTATAGGCAACGGGGAGTACAAAATCACGAATGCATTGGGCGGGCTGGCCGTGGATGTGATGGGCTGCTCGGCTGATGCGGGGGCCAAGCTGCAACTTTTTACGTACAATGGGTTGACTTGCCAGCGGTATTCTATCGACCGCGCTAACGATGGTACGCTCGTGTTTGCCTCCGCAAATGGCAACCGTGTAATAGAGGTTCCGAACGCTTCCACCGTAGCTGGGCAGCAACTAGGACTATGGGATTACAATGGTTGCCCCTGCCAGCGCTGGACGCTGAGTCCGGTGGGCGTAACCACCGCTACCCTACCTAGTCAGTTACTAACTGGTATCAGCATCTACCCGATACCAGCCGAGCAGGGCAACTTCACGGTTGATTTAGGCGAGCAAAAAACAGGAAGTGTAACCACCGTGCTAATCTTCGACTGGCAGGGTAGGGAAGTGTACCACCAGCAGTTTGGGCCGCAGCAAACGCAATTGACCGTTGAAGCTAAATTGGCTGGTGGAATGTACATGGTGCAGGTGCAACGTGGGGCTAAACGCTTGGTGCAGAAGGTGACAGTACGCTGAGTAGCGAGTAATCGATGTCATACAGAATTGTACCAAATAAGATTAAATACACAAACGATTGTGTACGTAAGATAGAATCTTTACTTTACACCGCGAAAACCAGTATCACATGCAGAAACGCGTGCGCAATCCGGGTTTTTAGCACTTAAAGGCGTAATAGAGAGCCGCGACACTCTTGTTGAAAGGATAGGACACGGAAGCATTTTAAGGAAATCAGCTTGGGCGTTTTTATCTGTAACACTACGTTTTTCTGCATACGTTTTCATTACTTGCCACCTATCCCTTCACCTGTTCTTTTCCGTTGATGACACACATTCGCTACGCTAGCTCCCTTGCCAGCGGCCTATTCGCAACGTTGCTACTAGCCGCCTGTAATCAAAACCCCTCCACCAACGAGACTGGCGCCACCACGGCCGCCGCTGCCGACTCCACCCAAACTTCTGCTGCTATGCCCGTTTCCACTTCCTTCGGCAACACCACCGAGGGCACCGAAGCCCAGCTTTACACCCTTACCAATGGCCATGGCTTGAAAGCTACCATCACCAACTACGGCGGTACCATTACCTCGTTGATGGTACCCGACAAAAGCGGGCAGCTAGGGGATATAGTGTTGGGTTTCGACAAAGTAGGCGGGTACCAGAGCCCAAAGTTTTTGAAATCGGGGCCCTATTTTGGGGCGCTGATAGGACGCTACGGCAACCGCATTAAAGGCGGCAAGTTCACGCTGGACGGCCAGACGTATTCCCTACCCCAAAATAATGGGCAGAACACGTTGCACGGCGGCAAGGAGGGCTTTGATAAGGTGCTATGGGAAGCTAAGCCGGGCTCCTCGGCCGATGGCCAGACGCTTACGCTCACCTACCTGAGCAAGGATGGTGAAGAAGGTTTCCCCGGCAACTTGCAGGTGACGGTGGTCTACACCCTCACCGACAATGACGAGCTGAAAATCGACTATTCGGCTACCACTGATAAGGCTACCCCCGTCAACCTCACCAACCACAGCTACTTCAACCTGGCCCTGGGGCAGAGCAAGGATGTGCTGGCCCACCAGGTGATGATTCCGGCCGACCGCTACACGGTAGTGAACGACCAACTGATTCCCACGGGCGAGCTACGCCCAGTGAAGGGCACCCCCTTCGACTTTACGACCCCCCACGCCATTGGCGAGCGGATTGCGCAGGTGCCCGGCGGCTACGACCACAACTGGGTGTTGAACAACCCCAGCGGCATGCACCAGGCCGCCTCAGTATACGAGCCTACCACAGGCCGCACCTTGGAAGTAACCACTACTGAGCCGGGTGTGCAGTTCTACACCGGCAACTTCCTCGATGGCACGCTCACCGGCAAAAACAATGTCACGTACGGCAAAAACGCCGGTTTCTGCCTCGAAACCCAGCACTTCCCCGACTCGCCCAACCAGTCTGCCTTCCCCAGCACCACGCTGAAGCCAGGCGACACGTTGCAGTCCACCACCATCTTCAAGTTTGGAGTACGGAAGTAGAGACGGCTTGCCGCCCGCCTGTCAGAACGTTATACTCTGAACGTCATTTCGGACATGTTGCTTGATGCGCAACGTGTTCGAAATGACGTTCTATTCCTCTAATCATCAGCATATCCAACTTCATGACTGATCATCCTGCCTACGTCATTGGCCTTGATTATGGCACCGATTCGGTTCGCGCGCTGCTCGTAAATGCCAAGACCGGCGACGAGGTAGCTCAGGCCGTGCACTACTACCCTCGCTGGAAGCAGGGTGCCTACTGCAACCCCCAGAAAAACCAGTTCCGCCAGCACCCGCTTGACTATATCGAAGGGCTGGAGGCCACGGTGCGCCAAGTGGCGCAGCAAGTGCCGGCCGAGCAGATCAAAGGCATTGCCATTGATACCACTGGCTCTACCCCTGGTGCCGTGAATGAGCAGGGGGTAGCGCTGGCCCTCACGCCCGGCTTCGAGGAGAACCCCAACGCCATGTTCGTGCTCTGGAAAGACCACACAGCCCTGGCCGAAGCCGCCGAAGTCAATGAGAAAGCCCGCACCTGGGGTGGCCCCGACTACACGCAATTTGAGGGTGGCATCTATTCCTCAGAGTGGTTTTGGGCCAAGATTGCCCACGTAGTGCGCGAAGACGAAGCCGTTGCCCAGGCCGCCTACTCCTGGATGGAGCATTGCGACTGGATGACATTGCTACTCACCGGACAGGACCTAGCTACGTTCAAGCGCAGCCGCTGCGCCGCCGGCCATAAGGCCATGTGGCACGAGAGCTGGGGCGGCCTACCCTCCGAGGAGTTTCTAACGCTACTGGAACCTAAGTTGGCTGGTTTACGCAACCGATTGTTTGAGGAAACCTATACCGCCGACCAAGTAGCCGGTACGCTCTCCGCGGAGTGGGCCGAGCGCCTGGGCCTCACTACCGATACGGTAGTGGCCGTGGGCTCATTTGATGCCCACGCGGGCGCCGTGGCCGGCGAAATTGAAGCCTACTCTATGGTGAAGGTAATGGGCACCAGCACCTGCGACATTGTGGTTGCGCCCACCGCCGAGGTAGGCGACAAGTTGGTGCAGGGCATTTGCGGCCAGGTAGATGGCTCCGTAATCCCCGGCATGCTGGGTCTGGAAGCCGGCCAGTCGGCTTTTGGCGACCTGCTGGCGTGGTTCACGCAGATCATCGACTGGCCCCTACGTACCATGCTGCCCAAATCCACGGTGATTTCATCGGAACAGATGGAGGCATTGCGTGAGGAAATGCGCGGCAACCTGATTGTGGAGCTGACCGCCGCCGCCGAAAAAATTGACCCCGAAGAGTCGGCCGTATTGGCGTTGGACTGGGTGAACGGCCGCCGCACGCCCGACGCCAACCAAGCGCTGAAAGGTGCCATCATGGGCCTGACGATGGGCTCGGGTGCGCCGCAGGTGTTCCGGGCGTTGGTAGAAGCCATTTGCTACGGTTCCAAGCAGATTGTGGAGCGCTTCGAGAGCGAAGGGATTCCGATTAAGCAGGTGATTGGCATTGGCGGCGTGGCCAAGAAGTCGCGCTTTGCTATGCAGACGCTGGCCGACGTGCTTGATCGCCCCATTAAGATTGCTACTTCTGAGCAGGCCCCGGCTTTAGGCGCAGCCATGTACGCCGCCGTAGCGGCTGGCGTCCACCCCGATGTGCTCACAGCACAGCGCGCAATGGGTAGCGGCTTTGCCGAAACCTACACGCCCCAGCCCGACCGCGTGGCCGATTACGCCGCTCGTTACAAGAAATACCAGGCCTTTGGGCAGTTCGTGGAAGCGGCTACCCTGGGCGACAAACAGGCCGCAGAAACGGCCACTGCTACCGCATGAGTCAGTATCAAGACCTAAAGCAAGCCTGCTACGATGCCAATATGCAGCTCCCCAAGCTGGGGTTGGTGCTCTTCACCTTCGGCAACGCTAGCGTGGTAGACCGCGAAAACCGGGTGTTTGCTATCAAGCCCAGTGGCTTGCCCTACGACACGCTCCGGCCCGAGGACATCGTGATTGTTGACTTCGCTAATAAGATTGTGGAAGGGGAGAAGCGGCCGTCGTCGGACACCAAAACCCACGCTGTGCTCTACAGCCACTGGGAGCAAATTGGTGGCATTGTGCACACGCACTCCACCTACGCCACGGCCTGGGCCCAGGCGCAGCTGGATATTCCGGTGCTAGGCACCACCCACGCCGACCACCTCACCGCCGACGTGCCCTGCGCTCCGCCCATGGATGACGCCATGATTGCTGGTGACTATGAGCACCAGACGGGCTGGCAGATCATCAACGAATTTCAACGGCGTGGTCTGACGCCTACGGAGGTAGAAATGGTGCTGCTTAGCAACCACGCGCCCTTCACGTGGGGCAAAACCGTGGAAAAAGCCGTGTACAATAGCGCTGTGCTGGAAGAGGTGGCCCGCATGGCCTACCTCAGCAGCACCCTCCGCCCCGACGTGCCTCGCCTGAAAGACTCCCTCATCAAAAAGCACTACGAGCGCAAGCACGGTGCAAACTCCTACTACGGACAGAGCTAAAATGGAGCTATTAGCTATTGGCTATTAGCTAATAGCTTTTTGCCCGTTTTTGCCCATTCTATTACGTCGCTTTCAACCTTTAAAAGCTATCAGCCAACAGCTAATAGCTAACAGCTAAAAACAATGCTTGACCTCAAACAATACGAAGCCTGGTTCATCACCGGCACGCAGCACCTGTATGGCCCCGAAACACTGGAGCAGGTGGCCGCGCACTCCCAGCAAATTGCCGCTGAGCTGGATACCAAGCTGCCCATCAAAATCGTCTTCAAACCTATTCTGAAGACGCCAGAGGAAATTTACCAGCTCATCCAGGAAGCCAACGTAGCCGAAAACTGCGTGGGCCTGATTGCCTGGATGCATACGTTCTCGCCGGCCAAAATGTGGATCAACGGCTTGAAAATTCTGAAGAAGCCACTGGCCCACCTGCATACCCAGTTCAACCGCGACATTCCGTGGGGTGAGATTGATATGGACTTCATGAACACCAACCAGTCGGCGCACGGCGACCGGGAGTTTGGGTTCATCACGGCCCGTATGGGTGTGAAGCGAAAGGTGATTGTGGGCCACTGGGAAGCCGAGGAAACGCAGCGCCAACTGAGCGTGTGGAGCCGTGTGGCCTGCGCCTGGGCCGACTGGCAGGGCGGCGCGTTCGTGCGCTTCGGTGACAACATGCGCTACGTAGCCGTAACCGAAGGCGACAAGGTAGAAGCCGAAATCAAGTTTGGCTACTCCGTGAACACCTACGGCATCGGCGACTTGGTAGCGGTAATAAATGCCGTGACCGACGCCCAGATTGACGAGCTGCTGGCTACCTACGAGCGCGAATACGAGCTGGCCGACGACCTGAAGGATGGTGGCAGCCAGCGAGAGAGCCTGCGCGATGCCGCCCGAATTGAAGCTGGCATGCGCCAGTTCTTGCAGGATAAGAAGGCGAAAGGCTTCACTGATACCTTCGAGGACCTGCACGGCATGGCCCAATTACCCGGCATTGCTACCCAGCGCCTAATGGCCGAGGGCTACGGCTTCGGCGGCGAGGGCGACTGGAAGACTTCGGCCCTGGTGCGCGCCATGAAAGTGATGGGCGCCGGCCTGCCCGGCGGCAACTCCTTTATGGAAGATTATACCTACCACTTCGCGCCCGGCAACAACCAGGTATTGGGCTCACACATGCTCGAAATCTGCCCTACCATTGCGGAGGGTAAGGTGCGCGCCGAGATTCATCCGCTAGGTATTGGCGGCAAAGCCGACCCCGTGCGCCTGGTATTCAACTGCCCTGCCGGCGAAGGCCTGAACGCGACCATCGTGGATATGGGCAACCGCTTCCGCATGATTGTAAACGAAGTAGAAGCCGTAGCGCCCGAGCACGAACTGCCCAACCTGCCCGTAGCCCGCGTGCTCTGGAAAGTGAAGCCGGATATGGCTACCGGCGTAGCCGCCTGGATTCTGGCTGGTGGTGCTCACCACACGGGTTTCAGCCAAAACCTGACGGTAGAGTACTTGGAAGATTTTGCGGAAATGGCTGGCATTGAGTTTCTCGTAATCGATGCCGATACAAAATTGCGCAATTTCAAGAATGAATTACGCTATAATGAAGTAGCTTTCGGGGGGCGTTAGGCCCCTCGGCTATTCACTCACTTTCCTACCCGTTTTTAAATCCGCATGCAGAACACCTTTAACACGTTAGATTTATCCATCTTTCTGCTCTACATCGTGGGCATTGCGGCCTATGGCTTCTATGTCTACAAGAGCAAGCAGAAAGCTCAGATGACCACTCAGGACTACTTCCTAGCGGAGGGTTCGCTCACGTGGTGGGCTATCGGGGCGTCGATGATTGCCTCCAACATTTCGGCAGAGCAATTTATTGGTATGTCGGGCAACGGGTTCCAGGTAGGGGTGGCCGTGGCAGCGTACGAGTGGTTGGCGGCTATTACGCTGATTGTGGTAGCCGTATTCTTCATGCCGATTTACCTCAAGCAGAAGATTTACACCATGCCGCAGTTTCTGGAGCAGCGCTACAACGCTACTCTGAGCCTGATTATGAGTATCTTCTGGCTGTTCTTGTACGTGCTGGTCAACCTCACATCCATTCTTTACCTCGGGGCGCTGGCCATCAGCAACCTGGTAGGCGGTGGCGAAAGCTTCCACCTGATTATGGTAGCCCTAGCGGTGTTTGCAGTGATTATCACCCTGGGTGGCATGAAGGTAGTGGGCTATACCGACGTAATCCAGGTGGCCGTGCTCATTGTTGGTGGTCTGGCTACTACCTACTTGGCCCTCACGCTGGTAAGCGAGCGGTTTGGGCTGGGCCACGATGCCGTTGCTGGTTTCAACGCCATGATGAGCGATGCTGGTGACCACTTCCACCTAATGTTTGACAAGCCCACGGCCGACACGCCGCAGGTGGAGATCAACAAGTACCTGATGCTGCCGGGTATTGCCATGTACGCTGCTGGTCAGTGGATTGTGAACCTGAACTACTGGGGCTGTAACCAGTACATCACGCAACGCGCCCTGGGTGCCGATCTAAAAACGGCGCGTACCGGTATCCTGTTTGCTGGTATGCTGAAGCTGTTGATGCCCGTGATTGTGATGCTGCCCGGCATTGCCGCTTACGTGCTGCACAAAAACGGCGGTCTGCAAGGTGAAATGGCTCCCGGTGGCAACTTCAACGCCGATAACGCCTACTCAGCCATCCTGACTTTCCTACCCAACGGCCTGAAGGGCTTGTCGTTGGCGGCCCTCACAGCTGCCATTGTGGCCTCGCTGGCTGGTAAGGCCAACTCCATTTCTACTATCTTCACGCTCGACATCTACAAGCGCTACCTAAAGCCCGAAGCCGACGAGAAGCAACTAGTATGGATTGGTCGCCTGACGGTGATGGCGGCTACCGTGATGGCTATCGGCCTCACTTGGAAGGACTTACTGGGTATTGGTGGCGAAGGCGGCTTCACCTACATTCAGAAGTACACGGGCTTTATCTCGCCCGGTATTGTGGCTGTGTTTGTGTTGGGTATGTTCTGGAAGCGCACCACCGCCCAGGCTGCTATTGCCGGGATGTTGGCGGGCTTTGTCCTGTCGGTATTCTTCAACAACTACGCCGTATCCGTATTCGGCCCCGAAACCATTCTGTATTCAGC
Source organism: Hymenobacter profundi (assembly GCF_019334315.1). GTDB lineage: Bacteria > Bacteroidota > Bacteroidia > Cytophagales > Hymenobacteraceae > Hymenobacter > Hymenobacter profundi. The sequence goes on along the minus strand of NZ_JAHWGL010000044.1, from coordinate 7,178 downwards.
CTTCCCCAATGGGCATGGCAGCTACGAAATTCCTTTCCTGATTTGCATGGGCCTCTCGTTTGCCTTCACGGCTGCTCTGATGATTGGGATGAGCCTGCTCGGTCCAGTTATTAATCCGAAAGCTTTGCACCTGGATCGGAGCCTGTTCCGGGTAAGCCCCAGCATCATGACGCTGATTGTCATTACCTTGCTGATGATTACGGCGTTGTACGTCAAGTTTTGGTAAACTCCGCCTAGCTGTATAAAGCCCCGGCGAAACGACATTTCTCTTTAAAGAATGTCGCATTGCCGGGGCTTTTGTATCTAAAAAAAGTTGTAATATCGCTTTCAAGGAAACTAAAGCTTCTGCTTAACCCTTACTCACACCTATGACTGCTACTCCCACTCACTCTTTTTCTCGCCTCGCGAAAGCAGCCCTATTCGGCGGGCTTTTTTTTGTTGGTGCCACACAATCGATTGCGCAAGCACCGGCTACGATTACGGTGCAGGTCAATAAGTCGGTAGCACCGGTGCCGAAGAATATGTTCGGCCTGTTCTTCGAGGACATCAACTTTGCGGCCGACGGCGGCTTGTACCCGGAGCTGGTGAAGAATAAATCCTTCGAAACCGACGACAAACTCATTGGCTGGAAGGCCATCAAAGGCGGCTCGGCCCTCACCGAGTATATCGTGCTTAGCGAGCAGCCCATCAGCAAATCGAACACGCATTATCTGCGCCTGACCGCTCGCACCAATAGCCCCGATGCCGGTCTCACCAACGAGGGCTTCCGGGGTATGGGCGTGAAGCAGGGCGAAGACTACAACTTCTCGGTGTATGCGCGACGCGGCCCCGGCAGCATCAACGGCTTGACCGTGACGCTGGAAGATGAGAAAGGGCAAGCCCTGGCTCAAACCAAGGTAGGCGGCCTCACAAACGAGTGGAAGCAGTATACCGGTGTGTTGCGCCCCAGTGCCACCAGCGGCAAAGCGCACCTGAAAATCACCGTGGAAGGTGCCGGCACCGCTGATCTAGACGTGGTATCGGTGTTTCCGAAAGATACTTGGATGAAGCGCCCTAACGGCTTGCGCACCGACTTGGTGCAGCTGCTGAAGGACATGAAGCCTGGCTTCCTGCGCTTTCCCGGCGGTTGCATCGTGGAGGGCCGCACGCTGGCCCAGCGCTACCAGTGGAAGGAAACTATCGGCGACGTGAACTCCCGCGCTTCGCTGATTAACCGCTGGAACACCGAATTTACGCACCGCTATACACCCGATTACTACCAGTCCTTTGGGCTGGGCTTCTTCGAGTATTTTCAGCTGGCCGAAGACCTGGGTGCCGAGCCCCTGCCCATCTTGAATATCGGAATGGCCTGCCAGTTCAACTCTGCCGAGCAGGCGCCCCTGAGCGCCACCACGCCCGGCGGCCCAAGTGCTGTAGTAACTGGCGCCGAAGCCCACAACCACGCCGACGACATCGACCTGGATACCTTTATTCAGGATGCGCTGGACTTGGTGGAATTTGCCAATGGCCCCGTGACGAGCCCCTGGGGGGCCAAGCGCGCCGCCATGGGCCACCCAGCGCCCTTCAACCTGAAAATGATTGGCGCTGGTAACGAGCAGTGGGGCCCGCAATACATTGAGCGTTACAAGCCATTCGTAAAAGCACTGAAAGCGAAGTATCCAAACATTCAGCTGGTAGCCAGCTCTGGCCCCGATCCGGGAGACGAGCGATTCAAATTCGCTACCGCACAGTTTCGGGAGCTGAAGGCCGACCTGATTGACGAGCACTACTACGCTAAGCCGGAGTGGTTCCGCCAAAATGTGGGCCGCTACGACAACTACCCTCGCACAGGTCCCAAGATCTTCGCTGGTGAGTATGCCGCGCAAAGTGTAGCCATTGCCAGCCCCGAAAACAAGAATACCTGGGATTGCGCCATTTCTGAGGCCGCATTTATGACGGGCCTGGAGCGTAACGGCGAGGTAGTGGAAATGGCATCCTACGCGCCGCTGTTTGCTCATGTAGACGCGTGGCAGTGGACGCCCGACATGATTTGGTTCGATAACCTGAACTCTTACGGCACGCCCAGCTACTACGTGCAGAAGCTATTTAGCCTCAACAAAGGCACCACTATTCTGCCTGTGCAGCTGCCCGGCAACGCCAAAAACGGCCAAGACAACCTGTTCGTGAGTGCCGTGACCGACGACCCGGCTGGCGACGTGGTAGTAAAGCTCATCAACTACTCCACCACCGCCCGCCCCGTGATCCTGAACCTGGCCGGAGCCAAGAAGGTAGGGAAAACCGGCAAGGCTATCGTAATGGCTAGCAATGATTTGCAGATGCAAAACAGTCTGAAAGAGCCCATGAAGCTGGCTCCTAAAGAGGAAACCTTCCGGGTAAGCTCGGGTAGCGCAGTAAGCTACACGCTGGCGCCCAACTCCTTCACGGTGTTGCGCATTCCTGGCAAAAAGTAAAGAGGGTAGGGGCCAGCATCTTATGCTGGCCCCTTCTTTTTTCCTCGCAGTATATCTGTTACTTTCCGCAATCCACCAGCCCTAGTGATTCATTCCACCAAACGTATCCTAACTGCTCTGCTGTTAACTGGCAGCACTGCGACTTTCGCTCAGAAAACAGCGCCTACTTCCGACTTCCATCAGTGGGCGCCTACCCCGCCCATGGGCTGGAACAGTTGGGACTGCTACGGCCCTACCGTGACCGAAGCCGAGGTGAAGGCCAACGCCGATTACATGGCTCAACATCTGAAAAGCAGCGGCTGGGAGTATGTGGTAGTAGACATTCGTTGGTACGTGAGCAACGACAAAGCCCACGGCTACAACGAGAAAGACCCCGATTTCAACATTGACGAGTACGGGCGGTTTGTGCCGGCCGTCAACCGGTTTCCATCGGCGGCGGGCGGCAAAGGCTTCAAGCCGCTGGGCGATTATCTGCACGCTAAGGGACTGAAATTTGGCATTCACATCATGCGGGGCGTGCCGGTAGTGGCTGTGCAGCGCCGCCTACCCATTCTAGGGAGCAAGGCCACCGCGGCTGATATTTACGCCAAGGAAGGGCAAGCCGCGTGGCTGCACGATATGTACACGGTGGTGGCCGGTCGGCCGGGTGCGCAGGAGTATTACGATTCCCTATTTAAGCTCTATGCGAGCTGGGGGTTGGATTTTGTAAAGGTAGACGACCTCTCGGAGCCCTACCACGCGCCAGAAATAGAGATGATCCGGCGGGCTATTGACAAGTCGGGTAGGAAGATCGTGCTGAGCATGTCGCCGGGCGAAACACCCGTTGCCAACGCCAAGCACGCTCAGCAGCATGCCAATATGTGGCGTACCGTGGGCGACTTCTGGGACAGCTGGGAGCAGCTGAAAGAGCATTTTGACGTGTGTAACCGCTGGAATCCTTACCGCCAGCCTGGTGCCTGGCCCGATGCCGATATGCTGCCGATGGGCCGCCTGGGCATTAGGGCCGAGCGCGGCGACGACCGCATGACGCGCTTCACCCGCGACGAGCAGTACACGCTAATGACGCTGTGGAGCATCTTCCGCTCTCCACTGATGTTTGGCGGCGACCTGCCCAGCAACGACCCGTTTACGCTGTCGTTGCTGACCAACAAAGAGGTATTGAATGTGCTGAACACCAGCACCAACAACCGACAGCTGTTCCGCCGCAACGACCTAGTGGCCTGGACCGCCGACGACCCGAAAACCGGCGCGAAGTACCTGGCCGTTTTCAACGCCCAGGACCAAGACTTGCTGCCAGCCAGTGCCGCCGCGTGGAACAGCGGCACCATCAGTCGCCAGACGCCCGGCCAGAGCAAAGCGCTGGATGTGGACCTGAAAGGTGCCCGCACGCTCTACCTCAACGTGCGCGATGGTGGCGACGGCAGCGCCTGGGACCACGCCAATTGGCTGGCGCCTACCCTCACTGGCAATGGCAAAACGCTGGACCTCACTACCGTGCCGTGGAAAACGGCATCGGCGGGTTGGGGCAAAACCACCGTCAATAAAAGTGTGTCGGGTGGAGAATTGGGGGTAGGAGGGAAGACCTACGCGCGCGGCATTGGCACGCACGCCAACTCCATTGTCGAATACGAAGTGCCAGCCGGCATGACGCGCCTGACGGGTAGCGTGGGACTGGATCAGGCCGGTGCCATGCAGAACACGGGCGGCACCATGCAGTTCCTGGTCTTCACCCAAAGCCCCTACCAGCCCGCCCCCGCCGATTCGGCGCAGGTGCGGGTGTCGTTGCGCGAATTGGGCCTCACGGGCACTTGCACCGTGCGCGACTTGTGGTCGGGGCAGGAACTGGCACCGGCGACGGGCGAGTTTGCGCCGTACGTGCGGCGGCACGGTGCCAAGTTGTATCGAATCGCAAAGAAATAACCCAAACATCGACCTGTCTATAAGGTAGAACGCCCGGCCAATTTGGCCGGGCGTTTCTGGTGCCAGGAGGGCGTTGTGATGCGTAATGTGAGTGCTTGTTGTTTTGCCGGGTGTATTCTCTTTACATTAACAACAAAACGGTAGCGGCTTGGGCAGATATAGTGAAACGTTTCAACACAATGATAACTACCCGGCTGGCTTCTTTTCGCATCAATTTCTAACTCTCTATAGCACAACCATGCGCACTGTTATCTGCTTCGGCGAAGTTCTTTGGGATATTCTGCCTACCGGTCAGCAGCCGGGTGGGGCGCCCTTCAACGTGGCCGTGCACCTGCACCAACTGGGGCAACCCGTGCAGCTCATCAGCCGCGTGGGCGACGACGAACTGGGCCGGGAACTGCTGGCATTTATCAAATCGAAAGGCCTGAGTACGGCCCATGTGCAGCAAAGCCACACGCACCTGACGGGGGTAGTGAAAGCCAACGTAGACGACGCCCACGAGGTGGTGTATAAGATTGTGCAGCCCGTGGCCTGGGACTATATTCAATACGAGACGGAGCTGGCCGACCTGGTAGCCGGGGCCGATATGCTGGTGTACGGCAGCCTAGCCGCCCGCCAGGAGGATAGCCGCGAGACGCTGTACCGCCTGCTCGAAAAAGCCCGCTTCCGGGTGTTCGATGTGAACCTGCGCCCCCCGCACTATACTCCAGAAACCACGCTGCATCTGCTCAGCAAAGCCAACTTAGTAAAGCTGAACCACCACGAACTGGCCGAAGTGATGCAGTGGCTGGGCCAGGAAACCCGGCAGGACCGCGCCGACGCCATGCAGTGGCTGGCCATGCACTACCAGTTGCAGGCGGTGTGCGTGACCTGCGGCGCCGAAGGAGCGTTGCTCTACACCGGCGGCCAGCTCTACCGTGCTCCCGGCCTACCCGTCACAGTACGCGACACCATCGGGAGCGGCGACGCTTTTTTGGCGGCCCTGCTGAAAGGCTGGCTGGCCGGCGACGAGCCGGCTACTATGCTGCGCTTTGCCTGCGCCGCCGGGGCGCTGGTGGCTACCTTCCAAGGCGCTACTCCCGCCATTGGGGAGGCCGATGTAGCGGCGCTGCTGAAAACCCGCACGGAGTAGCTTGCTCGTTCCCACCCACTCTCCAAACCTGTTTATGAAATACTCGCTCTTTCTATTGCTGGCCTTTGCCGGCTTGGCGGCGTGCAGCTCCGATTCCAGTACCACGACCAGCGCTGCCACAGCTTCCGCTGCGCCAGCAGATTCTACCGCCGTGCCGCCAGCCACGCCACAGTACCGCCCCGCCTACCACTTCACGCCGGCCGCGCACTGGATGAATGACCCCAATGGGATGGTGTATTATCAGGGCACCTATCACTTGTTCTTTCAGTACTACCCCAAAGGGATGGTATGGGGGCCCATGCACTGGGGCCACGCCACCAGCCCCGATATGGTGCGCTGGCAGGAGCAGCCCATTGCCCTGTACCCCGATAGCCTGGGCTATATCTTCTCGGGCTCGGCGGTGGTAGATGCCAATAACACAGCAGGTTTTGGTAAGAACGCTATGGTAGCCATCTTCACCCACCACGACCCCAAAGGCGAAAAGGCTGGCACCAGTACCTACCAGCATCAAAGCCTAGCCTATAGTCTTGATGGGGGTAAAACCTGGCAGAAGTACGCGCAGAACCCGGTTCTGAAAAATCCTGGTATCAAGGATTTTCGCGACCCGAAAGTGAGCTGGCACGCGCCCAGCAAGCAGTGGGTGATGACTCTGGCTACCCTGGACCGCATCACGTTCTACTCTTCCCCAAACCTTAAGGACTGGACCAAACTCAGTGAGTTCGGTGAAAAGCTGGGCGCCCACGGCGGCGTGTGGGAGTGCCCCGATCTGTTTCCGCTCACGCTCAACGGCAAAACCTACTGGGTGCTCATTGTCAACCTAAATCCCGGTGGCCCTAATAGCGGCTCGGCCACGCAATACTTTGTGGGTCAGTTTGATGGCAAAACCTTCACGCCCCTCAACGATAAAACTAAGTGGGCCGACTACGGCCCCGACGAGTACGCCGGCGTAACGTGGAATAACACCGGCAACCGCCGCCTGTTTCTGGGGTGGATGAGCAACTGGGAATACGCCAACCAGGTGCCTACCTCGCCCTGGCGCAGCGCCATGACCACCCCGCGCGAGCTGGGCCTGCGCCAGGTGGGTAGCGAAATTTACCTCACCTCGCAGCCGGCCGCCGAGCTGCGGAACATAACAGGCAAAACCACCACCCTGCAAAACGTAACGGCCAAAGAGCCCACCGACCTCACCGCCCGCCTCAACAGCAGCACCGACAAACACCGTCTGACGCTCAGCACGAATCAGCTAGCCAGCTTTGAGTTGGTGATGAGCAACGCAGCCGGCGAGGAACTGGTGCTAGGCTACGACCAAGCCGCCAATCAGTATTTCATCGACCGCAGCAAGGCAGGCAAGAACAGCTTCAGTCCCAAATTCGTGGGTAGGGCCGTGGCCCCGCGCCTGAGCACGGCCGTCGGCACCGAGCTAACGCTCTACTTCGATGCGGCCTCCGTGGAGCTGTTCGCTGATCAGGGCCTAACGGTGATGACCAGCATCTTTTTCGCCAATAAGCCCTTAACTGCTATCAAATTACGATCAGCAGAAGGCATCACATTTCAACAAATAAGCAGCACACCGCTGACTACTGAAGCAGCCAGCAAAGCGTCTACCGTTGGCGCACGGTAGGTAGGGTAGGCATGTAAAAGCAGACCGTCATTCCGAGCTTGCCGAGGACTCTCGC
>NZ_JAHWGL010000043.1 GCF_019334315.1 Hymenobacter profundi | reverse complement strand
AGAGGTAGGAGAGGCAAGCGTCAGCACGAAGCTCGGGCAACGACAACCGGTCGGACGCCTACGGCGTCGGACCGGCAGACGACGGCAAGCAGCTACAAATCCTGCACACACCGAAAGCCCACGTGCATGAGGGCTGTTTCCGGGGTGCTGCCCGCCCTACCCGACACGCGGTAGCCGTGGCACCAGCCTGGCTCGCATAGGAAAGAACCGCCCCGCTGGGCGCGCTCGGTGGTAGGCGAGTTGGCCACGGCCACCGAGTCCATGATGTCGGCGTAGGTGAGCTTGTAGTTGGCGCACCACTCCCACACGTTGCCCGACATATCGGCCAGGCCCAGCGGCGACGTGCCGAACGAGCCTACCGGCGCGGCGTAGTGGAAGCCGTCGGTCTGGCGGTCAAAATCGGGGAAGGTGCCGTTCCAGGTGTTGGCCGTGAACCTGCCCTGCACTTGTAGGCTGTCGCCGGCGGGGTAGAGCGTGCGGGTGTTGCGGCCATTGCGGGCAGCGTGTTCCCACTCTATTTCATCAGGTAGGCGCTTGCCAGCCCACTTGGCGTACGCCTGCGCATCGTTCCACGATACTTGCGTGACGGGCTGGTCGGGCACGGCGGGGCCGGCTTCGGGGCCGTAGGGGTACTGCCAATTGGCCCCATCTTTCAGGCCCCATTGCTTGGTGGTTTCGTCCAGCACACCACCGTTGCCGAAGTGCTCGGCCTCTGTTTTGTAGCCGGTAGCCTGCACAAAAGCCCGAAACTGCCCTACCGTCACTTCGTGCTGATCTAGTAGAAATGGCTTTACCAGCACCCAAAACGCAGGCTTTTCCTGCGCCACGCCATCGGCGGAACCAACCTGAGTGTAGCCGCCGGGCACGTACACCATCCCGGCCGGCACGGCAGCGGGCAGAGCGTTGGTTGGAGCTGTTTTCTGTGCCGGCTCGTGAGCAAACACCGTGATGGTAGGCGAATACTTCCGTTGCTCAAGTGGGCCAGATTCACAGGCGCTTAGTGCCAGCAGTAGGCTACTGGCACACAGACTATTGAGCAGAAAATGACGCATCAGCATACATGACGAAAGATTGGACGGGGTAGTACAGCACGAGTAAATGTCAGCACAGACTGCTTTCGAAAGCAACCGGATTGCGGTTTGTTTACACCAATAGAACACAAATCTTTATAGGCATCATACTCAATATGCTAAAATGATTTAGCTTGTCGGCTGGTTCTTCTGGGTTAATGAGGTTCGCGGCATCCTTTTGCGGTGGGCTTCCGTGTCTCTTATCAGCAATAGCATGTTTCGTCTACCAGTCAAAAACACTGGGCGCTACGCCTACCACGCCGTTAGCAGTGCACTGGCCTTGGTGGTGCTGATGGGCTCAATGGCCTTCACCCTGGCGCCATCCAAATCGGCCAAACGCCCCAACATCATCCTCATCATGGCCGACGACCTGGGCTACTCCGATCTAGGTTGCTACGGTGGCGAAATCAACACGCCCAATCTGGACAAGCTCGCCAAGGATGGGCTTCGTTTCAATGCTTGCTACAACATGGGGCGGTGCTGCCCTACCCGCGCTTCCATGCTCACGGGCCTGTATCCGCACCAGGCGGGTATTGGCAAAATGACGTTTGCTGAGGGCAAAACTGGTTATCAGGGCACGCTGGATAAGCACACTGTAACCATTGCCGAGGCCTTGCGCGCGGCTGGCTACCAGACCGGTATGGTAGGCAAGTGGCATATTTCGGAAACGGTGGGGCGCAAAGACAACGCGGAGCAACTGAAGTGGCTGGCCCACCAAGCCGACTACGGCGCATTTTCTGACCCCAGTACCTACCCCACGGGCCGCGGCTTCGAGAAGTTCTACGGCACCATTTGGGGCGTGGTCGATTACTTCGACCCGTTCAGCTTGGTGTACGGCAACAAGCCGGTGAAAGCGGTACCCAAGGATTTTTACTACACCAATGCCATCGGCGATACGGCGGTGTCGTTTGTGCGGCAGTTTGGCAAGCAGGCTGATAAGCCGTTTTTCATGTACGTGGCCTATACGGCCCCGCACTGGCCCATTCAGGCCCTACCCGAGGATATCAAAAAGTACGAAAACACCTACAAAAATGGCTGGCAGGCGCTGCGGCAGAGCCGCTACAAGCGCATCATCGACCTGAAGCTGTTTGACCCAGCCACCACGCCGCTGCCGGACTTTATGTTTCCGAAAAAGGACTGGGCCACCAACCCTACTAAGGACTGGGACGCGCACGCCATGGCCGTGCACGCGGCCATGGTCGACCGCATGGACCAGAACATAGGCCACCTGATTGCGGAGTTGAAGCGCACCAAACAGCTCGATAACACTATCATCCTATTTTTATCCGACAACGGTGCCAGCTCAGAAGACCCCACCGAGTACGGCCCCGGCTTCGACCGGGCCGGCAGCACCCGCGAGGGCCAAACGGTGGCGTTTCCGACCAAGAAAGAAGTCCTACCTAATGGGCAACTGGTGCACGCTGGTATTGGCGCAGTGTGGGCGCACAGCATCAACACGCCGTTTCGCTACTACAAGGCCAAGCAGCACGAAGGTGGCATTGCCACTCCTTTGATTGTGCATTGGCCCCAGGGCGTGCAGCAGCCCGGCCGCTTGGTGCGCGAGCCGCTGCACGTGATTGATATGATGAGCACGTTCCTGGACCTGGCGCAGGCTTCTTACCCTAGCACCTTCGAGGGGCGCACCATCACACCTACCCCCGGCAAGAGCTTCGTGCCATTGTTGGCCTCGTCCAAGGCGCCAGCCCAGCGTATTCACCCGGAGTTGTTCTGGGAGCATTTCGGCGCGGCGGCGTTCCGGCAGCAAGATTGGAAGATTGTGCGCCTAGACGCCAACACGCCCTGGGAGCTGTACGACCTCAAAAACAACCGTTCCGAAACCAAGAACCTGGCCACCCAATACCCCGACCGCGTGACGGTTATGAGTCAGCGCTGGCAGCAGTTGGCCGAGGAATACAAAGTCTTTCCGAAGCCCACGGCTCAACAGTAGCCTCTCCAAGTACTGAAACTACTTCGGAAGCAACACAGACAGTAGCAAGCGGCTTCGGTCGGCTACTCCCCCACCCTACCTCCCTACCCTATGACCTTTCTCACCCGGTTTGTTTTTCCGTTGACCGTGGCGCTACTCCCTCTAAGTGGATACGCCCAAACGCCGCCAACACCTACCCCTACCGCTCCCAAATCAGCGGCTTTTCAGGCTAGTGCGTTTCAGATGATGCCTCTGGGTGCGGTGAAACCGGCGGGTTGGCTTCAGCGTCAGTTGCGCATTCAGGCCGATGGGTTGACAGGCCATTTGGACGAGTTTTGGTCCGATGTGGGGCCGAACAGTGCTTGGTTGGGTGGCTCGGGCGAGGGCTGGGAACGAGGCCCCTATTACCTCGACGGGCTGTTACCCCTGGCCTACCTCCTCGACGACCCTATCCTGAAAGCCAAAGCGCAGAAGTGGATTGACTGGACGTTGCAAAGTCAACGGCCCGATGGTGCCATCGGCCCCGCCAAGAATAAAGACTGGTGGCCGAATATGCTGGTGCTTAAAAGCCTGATGCAGTATCAGGAAGCCACTGGTGACAAGCGCGTGGTCCCCTTCATGGAGAAATACTTCGCCTACCAGAGCAGCCAACTGGCTGCTAATCCGCTACACGAGTGGGCCAAGTACCGCTGGGCCGAGGAGCTGCTGCCCATCCGGTGGGTGTACGAAAAGACCAAGAATCCGAAACTGCTGACGCTGGCCCGGCAGCTGGCCGGGCAGGGCTACAACTGGCAACAGATGTACGCGCAGTTTCCCTTCACCGAGCCAACGTCGGCGGAGAGCTTGGGCCTACCGAAAGGATTGACCGACAAATCCTTGCAGGCCCATGGCGTCAACAATGCTATGGCCCTGAAGATGCCCGCGCTTTGGGGCATGACCGGCGGCACCACTGCCGACCGCCAGAGCATCTACCAGCAAATCAAGATGCTAGACCAATACCACGGGCTGCCCAACGGTATGTATAGCGGCGACGAGCATTTCTCGGGCCGCAACCCCTCGCAGGGTATTGAGCTGTGCGCGGTGGTAGAGGCGCAGTACTCCTACGAGCAGCTGCTGGCCTTGCTCGGCGACCCTGCTTTTGGCGACCGGCTGGAGAAAATCACCTTCAACGCCCTACCCGCCACCTTCGACCCTACCATGTGGGCGCATCAGTACGACCAGCAGCCCAACCAAGTGCTGGTGAGCAAAGCCAAGCGGCAGTGGTCCACCAACGGCGACGACTCCAATGTGTATGGCCTGGAGCCGTGGTTCGGGTGTTGCACGGCCAATATGCACCAGGGCTGGCCTAAGTTTGCGGCCAATCTCTGGATGGCCTCGCCCGACGGTGGCCTGGTGGCCGCGGCCTACGCGCCCAGCGAGCTAACCACCCAGGTAGGCAAAACGGACATCACCATTCGCGAGGAAACCGACTACCCTTTCCGCGACAACATCCGGCTTGTGGTGGCGAAATCGGCCAAGAAAGTGGCTTTCCCGTTGCGCCTGCGCATCCCGGCCTGGGCCGATAAGGCGACGGTGACGGTGAATGGTAAAACCGTGGCCGATGCTCCGAAGGCTGGTACCTTCTACCAGCTAAAGCGCCGCTGGCAGCAGGGTGATGTGGTGGAGTTGCGCCTACCCATGGACGTGCGCGTGCAGCCGGGCTACAACCAGTCGGTATCGGTGGAGCGTGGGCCGCTGGTGTATGGGCTGAAGCTGGGCGAACAGTGGGACAAACTGCGCGACCGGCCCAACCAAGCTGACGACTACACCGTGCGGGCTACTACCCCTTGGAACTACGGCCTGTTGCTACCCTCAGCCGACCCCACCAATGCATTTCAGGTGAAGGAGTTGCCGACTACTGGCGTAGTCTTTTCGCCGGATAGCGCACCCGTTGAGTTGCGCGTGCAGGGCATGCGCCTACCCGAGTGGCAGATGGCACAGAACTCGGCTGGTCCGCCGCCGGCCAGTCCGGTAGCCCGGCCCGCCGAGTCCACTCCCGAAACGCTGACGCTTATTCCGTACGGCGCTACTAATCTACGCATTACGTCCTTTCCGGTGGTGCGGCCGTAGCTCAGCGTACACTACCATCGCATAGCTCGTCAAAAATCACTTGTTAGCATGAGTAGGGTCTACTGGCCGCTACAGCCATCAGGCCCAACTTAGCCGGGTATAGTTACGTTGGAGTAGACCTCTTTTGGTTTGTTCCGCATGTTATTACTACACCGCCTTACGTGGTTTCGGGTGGCCCTGGCCTGGGGCGTGTTCACGCTGTTCATGATTTTGCTCGTGTATGGGCAGGCCCTCACCAGTGGCTTGTCGGTGCACTGGCGCACGGCGGTGCTGGGGCCGCTGGTCTACGGCATCATTGGCACCCTGCTCACGCCGGTGGTCTTTGAGCTGGCTACGCGCTTCAATCTCACCGCAGGTCGGCGGCGCTGGCTGGCCTACCTGCTGGTGCACGCCGTAGCAAGTGTACTGATTACGGTGCTCTACCGAGCCGCCTACCTCGCGCTGCTCTACCTGATGGCGGTGCCGGGCGTGCGTCTTTCCTGGGCGGCCATTCTGGGCTCGGTCAACGTCTGGATTCCGATTTACTGGATGGTGCTGTTTGTGGCCTACGCCCTAGACTTTTACCACAAGTGGCAGCACCGCAGCCTGGAGGCCGCCCGCCTGGAAACTCAGCTGGTGCAGGCCCAATTGCACGCGCTGAAACAGCAGCTCAATCCGCATTTCCTCTTCAATACCCTCAACGCCCTTTCTACGCTGATTGAGGACGAGCCCCGCGCGGCCCAGCGCATGACCGCCAAGCTCGGCGAGTTTCTGCGCCTGGTGCTCGACCACACTGAAGCCCAGCAAGTGCCCCTGGCCGAGGAGCTGCATTTCGTGCAGCTCTACCTCGACATCGAGCAGGTGCGCTTCTCCGACCGCCTCACCTTCACGCACCACGTAGCGCCTGCCGCCCTACCCGCCCTGGTGCCGCACTTGCTGTTGCAGCCCCTAATTGAAAACGCCGTGCAGCATGGGCTGGCGGCGGTGGGCGGCGGCAGCATCCAGCTGCAAGCGCATCGGCAGGACAACCAGCTTGTTCTGGAAGTGCACAACAGCGGCAGCAGCCCCCATGCCTCTAGTGTGCGTGGGGTAGGCTTGGCCAATACTGAGCAGCGGCTGCGCACCTTGTACGGTAGCCGCTACGTACTTACCCTACGCTCGGGCGCAGAGCAGGGCACGGTGGTTCGCCTGGAGCTGCCCTTCCAGACAAATTAACCCTACCCTATTTCTGGTTTGCTGCTTCCTATGTCGTCGATTCGCACGTTGATTGTAGATGATGAACCGCTTGCTCGCCGACGCATCACCCAGCTCCTGACCCATGCTCCCGACTTCACGGTGCAGGGCCAGTGCAGCAACGGCGCCGAGGCCCTGGCTGCCCTATCTGGTGATGCGGAGGTAGACTTGGTATTTATGGACGTGCAAATGCCCGACTTCACGGGCTTGCAGGTACTTCAGCAACTTCAAGAGCAGCCGATGCCGCTGGTGGTCTTCGTGACGGCCTACGACCGCTACACCCTACAGGCTTTTGAAGCCCATGCACTCGACTACCTGCTCAAGCCCCTCGACCCCGACCGCTTTACCCGCTGCTTGGCCCACGTGCGCCAGCGCATGGCGCAGCACCAGGCCAAGCAGTTGCACCAGCAACTCACTTCCTTCCTGAGCACCCTACCCAGCCCCGCCGCTGCACCTACGTTTCCTACCCAGTTGCTGGTGAAGCAGCCGGGGCGGCTTTACTTTGTGCCCACGGCGCAGGTGCAATACCTGGAGGCCACCGGCAACTACGTAACTGTGCATGCTCAAGGGCAGCCCCACGTGTTGCGCTCTACTCTCAGCCAGCTAGAGCGCCAGCTCGACCCCAGCGTGTTTCTGCGCATTCACCGCTCGCTTATTGTGAACACCCAGCAGGTGAAAGAGCTGCGACCCTGGGCCCACGGCGAGTACCTACTCACGCTACAAGACGGCCAGCACCTCACCTCCTCGCGCAGCTACAACGACGCCATTCAGCAGTTTTTGAAGCAGTTTATTTCTTGAACTGCTTGTGAGTAGCTTGGCTAGCTGAACAGGCAAACCGGACCGACTACCCTTTTTACAGTACAGCTTGTCCCTGATAATAGCCAACTCGTCCCTGCCAGGAGGCGGGTACGCATCAGCAGGCGTATGAGGGGTGACTCGTTAGCCAGCGGTTTTGACCAAGCTAACGGGCTCCACCCCTCACCCTTATGATGAACTCCATGAACAATCATCTTTCCTCTCTGATCACTGCGCGGACCTGGTCCCGGCGCGTGGTTTCTGCGCTTTTCCTGGCTGGTGTACTGGCCGGCGCTACTTCCTGCAACGACGATTCTGACTCCGATAGCTCGGGCATCAAACCCGCCGGCCCGAAGCCCGAATGGGGTCCAACGATTCACCCGGAGATGCAAACCGTCATCGAAAAGCTCGACCAGCTTAGCAATGGGGTTGCGCTCACGTCGCTCACGCCGCAGCAAGCCCGCATGGCGCCTTCGGCTACCGATGCGGCCATGGCCGTGATGCGTGATTACAACATACCCGCTCCCGTGTCGCAGGTAGACACCACCGGGCAGCGCATTCCGGTATCGGGTGGCACGATTCGCGTACGCATCTACCGTCCCAAAAATATGACGGGTACCTTGCCAGCCATTGTATATTACCACGGCGGCGGCTGGGTTATTGCCAACCTGAACACCTATGATCCATCGGCGCGGGCCTTGTCGGAGCAGACGGGCGCCGTAGTGGTATCGGTGGCCTACCGTCAGGCGCCAGAGTTTAAGTTTCCTACCGCCCACAACGACTCGTTTGCAGCCTACCGCTGGGTACGTGACAACGCTACTACGCTCAACATCAACGCCCAGCGCATTGCGGTGGCCGGTGAAAGCGCCGGGGGCAACCTAGCCGGGGCGGTATGCCTAATGGCCCGCGACGCTTCGGTGCCGCTGCCCGTGCACCAACTGCTGGTGTACCCCATTGCCCGCTACGACATGAACACGCCGTCGTATACGCAGTACGCCAACGCCAAGCCCCTAAGCAAGCCGCTGATGCAGTGGTTCTACGACAAGTACCTGACGAGCTCTGCTGACGGCACCAACCCACTGATTTCACTGGTGAATGCTACCAACTTGGGCGGCCTACCCCCAGCTACGGTCATCAACGCTGAAATTGACCCGCTGCAAAGCGAAGGTCAAGAGTACGCCAGCAAGCTGAAAGCCGCCGGTGTGCCGGTAACAGCGAAGGTGTATGAAGGCGTAACGCACGAGTTCTTTGGCATGGCCACGGTAGTACCCGAAGCCCGCGAAGCGCAAGCCTTGGCTGCCTCAGAACTGAAGAAGAGTTTGCAGTAGCCTTCTGCTACTTTAATAGTAGCTTAAGCCTAGTTTCTTATCAAAGCCAAAACGGCACGGTGTCCACGGAACGCCGTGCCGTTTTGGCTTTGATACAGTGCTCTGTTAGCAGACGGTTAATCCTGTGTTATTCAAAGGCTGATGAAGACACTAAAAAGTAGTCGTTATGGGCTACTACCCTGTCGTTCACACGGTCGCGAAGCAGAGCTTCACGTTATTTGCTAAGTTAGACCCAATAAGGCACCGTACACGCCATCAACTACCCGCGCCATGCGGTGAAAATCCAGTGTATCGATGGTATCGGAGGTCTGGTGAGTAATTGCCGGTATTGGGATATAGTGCCGCCAGTGCTGGGAGCCGGGCACGTCGCTAAAGTACCCGATCATCTCGTAGCAGATCATGGCCCACACTACCACACCCGCTTCCTGCAACGACTTGGCGTGCACGGCGCTGCCCATGTTATCGGTGGCAAAGTAGGGCGGCTCTTCCAGGCAATACGCCACCAAGTCGAGGCGGTAGCATAGGGCGGGGCGCTGCTCGTGTAGCAGACGAGCCGTTTCCAGTAGGCCAGCCACGGCGCTGGCGTTGTCGTCGGCACCGGGCTGGTCGCCGCACACGTCGTAGTGCGCCCCTACTACAAGGCGCGGTGCATCGGGCGGCCCGTAGGAAGCAATGACGTTGCGATATTTCTGGCCATCGACGCGAAACACTTGGTCTTGCGGCTGGCCGCCAGCTTGGCGTATCGCCGCCTGAATGTAGTTGGGTGCTTGGTTGAGCGAGGCCAGGTTGCGGTAGTTGCGCGCCGGTTGCAGTTCGGTCAGGAACTGCACATCGGCGTAGAGTCGGGTGTGGTTGGCAGCCATAGGAAGAAGCGTGGGCGTAGTGGAGTATCAGTTACTATACGACTGGCAAGGCTTTGTCTGCCTGAAAACACTCTTTTCTCTGGGTAGCTGAACAACACCTGAGCGCCCAAATGCCTACTCCTATCCCAACAGCTCCTGAAGTAACTGATACCCCTGCGGCCACAGCCCCAACCCTGATTCGGAGTTTAGATGCCCTAGCGCACCTACATTCACAAACCGGCTACCCCAGGCCTCCGCAAACTGTTGGGCTCTAGCTAGGCTGACGTACTGATCATCGGTGCTGGCTACCACGATGCTGGGAAACGGTAGGCGCGCCAGTGGCATGGGCGCAAAGCCTACCACTTCGGGCGGGAAGTCGGGCCGGTCGACATCGGCGGGCGCTACGAGCAGAACGCCTTGCAGGTGGTGGCGAGTAGTAGCGGCCCAGTGCGCCACCGTAGCGCAGGCCAGGCTGTGCGCCACCAGCACCACTTGCGGGCCGGCAGCAGCTACGGCAGCTTCAAGCGTTTGCACCCAATCAGCGCAAACGGGGTGGTTCCAATCGTGCTGCTGCACGCGTTGGTATCCGTACTGCTGTTCCCACTGCGTTTGCCAGTGTATCGGGCCAGAGTTGCCTAGTCCAGGCGCGGTGAGAATGGTAGTAGGCATAAGGAAGTGGTTGTCCTGCGACTGTAAGCGCTTGCTGTGTAAGCTACGCCAGCGTGAAGCAAGGTAACTAGCGCAAGTTTAGCACAGTGTAGCTCGTGCCGACTATGCCGGGAGTTGTGCCTGCCTCACCAGAACGATGCTATGTGAACAGCACGGTTCTGCTATGCGGCAGATGAGGTGCAACCTCATCCTCGAAGCGAACCGAAGCACGAGTTACGTTACGCTAAACTCAGGCTAATTAAACAGGTATTTCGCTCATGTTAAGCTGAATTTAACATATACAAAAAAGCATATAACACCCGTTTTCTATACCTTACCCCTCTATCCAACTCCACTATACACAATGCCCCGTCTACCCCGCTTGCCGCTGCTGTGGCTGCTGCTATTCCTATGCGCCTGCACAAAAACCACCTCGCCTACTGCCCCCAACGGCGAAGAAATCGACCCTTACCAAAACCTGGTATTTGAGTTCGACCAAGCGGTAGTAGGGCCGGAGCAGCAAGACCGCTGGGATACCACGCAGGTAGTAACATTTGAGCCGGCCGTGCGGGGCAAGTTCAAGTGGACCAACGACCGGGAGCTGATCTTCTCGCCCCTCACGCCGTTCCGACCCAGCACTACCTTCCGGGCGACGCTGCGGCCCCAGGCCCTACCCGCCGACAAGCGCGACGTGGAACTGCCGGAAAACCGCCGCGTATTTCACACGCCCTATCTCCAGCCAGGCACGGTGCAGGCGTATTGGGGCCGCTCGCGCCGGGCGGCAGGTACCGCTGAGTTGCGCCTCGATGTGCCCTTCAACTATGCCGTGCGCCCCGCCGATGTGCGGCCGCTGTTGCGCCTCACGCAGGACGGGCAGCCGGTGGCCTTCGAGGTGCTGACCACCGAGCCCAACCAGACCATCCAGCTTGGCCTGACGCAGGACGTACGGCCCGGCTCCCCGCTCACGGTAGCACTGGCGGCCGGGCTGCGCGCCGCCGGCAGCGACCAACCCACTACACAGGATTTCACCCTACCCGTAGATGTGCCCGACCCACAGGCCTTGGCCGTGAGCAGCGTGTCGGGCTACTTGCAGGGCGCCGACCCGGTTGTAACGGTGCGCACCAACCAGCCCGTAGCCGAGGGCGACCTGACAGGCGTGCTGGCCGTGTCGCCACAGGTGCCGTTTGCAGTGGAGACGCAGGAGGGCGGCTTCACGTTGAAGGGCGGGTTTGAGGTAGGCAAGAGCTACCAGGTGCGCATCGGCAGCGGCTTGCGCGGCACGCTGGGCGGGCAGCTGGACGAGGACGTGACGCAAACCATAAGCTTCGGCAACGAGCGGCCGACCATCAGCTTTGCCAGCGGCGACAAGGCCATGTACCTCGATGCGCTGGGCGCCCGCAACCTGGGCGTGCGCATCAACGAGGTAGCGCAGGTGAAGGTGACCATTGCGAAAGTCTACGCCAACAACATACAGCAGCTGTTGCGTAGCGGCTCGCAATACGGCTACCCCGAGTACGACCCCGATTCTGAAGAAGACAACACGGACGACAACGGCGAGTACATTGACCGTTCGTTTCAGTACTACGACGTCGAGAATGTGGGCAACGTGCTGTCGGAGCGCACCTATACGGTGGCGGGGCTGCCTAAGCAGCAGGGCTTGCGCCTACTCAACCTCAGCCTGAAAGAGCTGGAGTTTACCGATGGGTTGAAAGGCCTATACATCATCAAGATACAAGACACCGAGCGGCAGTGGCTGCAAGTGAGCAAGCTAGTGGCTGTAACGGACATCGGCCTGATTGTGAAGCAGGGCGCGGCGGGTAGCACGCTGGTATTTGCCAACTCCATCCGCGACGCGAAACCGCTGTCGGGCGTGTCGGTGCGCTTCGTGAGTAACAACAACCAAGTGATGGGCACCGGCACCACGAACTCTGATGGGGTAGCGAAATTCGACAGCACGGCTGCTACCAGTCGGTTCCGGCTGGGCATGGTGATGGCGCAGCGCCAGGCCGATTTCACGTTTTTAGACCTGAGCCGGAGCCGCGTGGAAACGTCGCGGTTTGAGGTAGGGGGCTTGCAGAGCAACGCGGCCCGCTACCAGGCCTTCCTGTACGGCGACCGGGACCTGTATCGCCCCGGCGACACTATCCGCACGAATACCATCATTCGGACCGAAACCTGGCAGGCGCCACCCAAAAACCTACCCGTCAAGATTCGCCTGCTCCTACCCACCGGCAAGGAATACGCGAGTTTGCGCCAGCAGCTGTCGGCAGCGGGGGCGTTTGAGGCGCGGTTTATCCTGCCGCCCAGCATCATGACGGGCCTCTACACGCTGGAAGTCCTCACCGGCAACGACGTGCTGCTGACCTCGCGCCAACTGAGCGTGGAAGAATTTATTCCGGACAGACTGAAGGTGACGGTGAAAGCCTCGCGGGCCGTGGTGAAGCCGGGCCAGCCGGTTTCGGCCCTCATCATGGCGCAAAACCTGTTCGGTCCGCCCGCCGCCGACCGCAAGTTTGAGGTGGAGTTTTCGCTGAAAGAAAAGCCCTTCACCCCGAAAAACTACCCCGATTATACTTTCGCCATCAACAGCGGCGAGAAGCGGCGCGGCAATTACGGCTACCAAGAGCAAACGCCGATTTCGGCCCGCTTCGAGAAGACGGTGCGTGAAGGCACTACCGACGACGCCGGCCGCAGCACCGCCACCTACCAGGTGCCCGACTACACCGACCTGGGTACGCTGGAAGGCGCAGCCTTCACCACAGTGTTCGACGAAACCGGCCGCCCCGTGAACCGCCTGGCTACTTTCGAAGTGCAGACTCAGCCTGTCCTTTTTGGTATTCGGGCACTGCCGGAGTTGGTGAGCACCCGCGAGAAGGTGCCGGTGCAGGTGGTGGCCCTCACGCCCGCCGGCCAGCCCACCAGCGCCCCGGCGCGGGTGCAGGTGGTGCGCCTACTCTGGGAAACCGTGATTGAGCGCCAGGGCGGCCGCTACATCTATAACTCGCAGAAGCGCGAGCAAGTGGTATCTAGTCAGCATGTTACCGTAGGCGCGAGTGGTGGCGCGGCGGTGCAGTTTGCGCCTACCTACTCCGGCGAGTACGAAATCAGGGTAGCGCGGCCGGGCGCGGCTACCTACGTGGCCCAGCAGGTGTACGCCTACGGCTACGGCGACACCCAGGCCAACAGCTTCGAGGTGAACAACGAAGGCGAGGTGACCATCGAGCCCGACAAAGCCAAATACGAACCCGGCGAAACGGCCCACCTGCTGCTGAAAACGCCTTTCCCTGGTCGCGTGCTCGTGACGGTAGAACGGGACCGGGTGCTGAACAGCTTCTACGTGACCACCGACGAGAAATCGGCGAAGGTAGACGTGCCGATTCGCGCCGGACACGTGCCCAACGTGTACGTGACGGCCACGGCCATTCGTGAGATTCGCGACAACCGCCTACCCCTCACGGTGGCCCGTGGCTTCGTGCCGCTGATGGTGGAGAAGCCCGATTCGAAGCTGGCCGTCAGCATCAAAGCGCCCGCGCAGAGCCGCTCCCAGACCTTCCAGACCATTGAGGTGAGCACCGCGCCCCGCGCCCAGGTGACGCTGGCCGTGGTGGACGAGGGCATTTTGCAGATGAAGGACTACCGCACGCCCGACCCGCACGGCTACTTCTACCAGAAGCGCGCTCTGGAAGTGCAGGCCTACGACGTGTACCCCTTCCTGCTCCCCGAACTCGGCACCAGCAGCAGCGGCGGCGACGCCGCCGACCTCTCCCGCCGCACCACGCCCGTACCCTCGCGCCGCGTGAAGCTCCTGGCCAACTGGAGCGGCGTGCTCACGGCCGATGCTAACGGCAAAGTGCGCTACCGCGTGCGGATTCCGCAGTTTTCGGGGGCCGTGCGCGTCATGGCCGTGGCCTACAAAGACGACGCGTTCGGCGCGGCCGAGCACACCATGCGCGTCGCCGATCCGGTGGTCATCAGCACCGCCCTACCCCGCTTCCTCAGCCCCGGCGACACGATTGACGTGCCGGTGACGCTGACGAATACGACGGGGGAAAATATTACTGGTTCGGCAGGACTTTTATTAGGTAACAAACGCGAAACAAAGAAAATACTGCCATTAAAAATAGTATACACTAAGGAGGACTTAGCAGCACAGGACCTAGTGGGTTTTAGAGCAAACAGTCGGAAGATTAGTATTCCAGCAAACACTGAACGCAGGGTTATTTTCAGAATCAGAGCTGAAGCAATAGGCAACGATAGCATCATTGCTTACATGAGGCCCAATAATATTTCAACAAATGGCAACGGCTTCCGCGAAACCATCGAACTTCCCGTTCGCCCGACGTCGCCGTTACAGAAGCGTACTGGCTCCGGCGAGGTAGCGGGCGGCACGACGCAGCCGCTGAAGCTGCAAACGGATTTCATCCCCTCATCGCTGCGGAGCCAGTTGGTGGTGAGCCGCTCGCCAATGACGGTGTTTGCCAAGGACTTGCGCTACCTATTACAGTACCCGTACGGCTGTTTGGAGCAAACCGTGTCGGCTGCTTTCCCGCAACTGTACTATGGTGATTTGGCGGCCACGCTGGGGCAGCAAACCGGCAAGGCAGCGAAGGCGAGTCCGTATAATCCTAACTACCACGTGCAGGAGGCCATCCGCAAGGTAGAGGCGCAGCAGATGTACAACGGCAGCCTCAGCTACTGGCCCGGCGGCGACTACGACAACTGGTGGGCCACAGCCTACGCCGCCCACTTCCTGCTCGAAGCCCAGCAGGCTGGCTTCACGGTCAACAAAACCGTGCTCGACCGGGTGTTTCGCTACCTGCAAGCGCGGGTGCGCCGCCGCGAAACGGACACCTACAACATCATCCAAACGGGCGGCGCCATCCAGCCCGTGACGCGGGCCAAGCGCGAAACCGCCTACTCCCTCTACGTGCTGGCCCTGGCCGGTCAGCCTGACGCGGTGGCGCTGAACTACTACAAGGCCAACCGCGCCCTACTCACCGAGGATGCACGCTGGGTGCTGGCCTGCACCTTTGCCGTGGCCGGCAACCAGCGCAGCTTCCAGCAGCTCCTGCCCACCCGCTTCGCCCCCAAAACCACCGATGGCCGCGAGCTGGCCGGCTCGTTCTCCTCCCCCATCCGCGACGAGGCACTGGTGCTCAACGCCCTGCTCGCCGCCGACGCCGACCACCCGCAAGTGGCTCTGCTGGCCCGGCAGCTGAGCCGGCAGGTGCAGCAGGCAAGTTGGCTAAACACCCAGGAACGGGCGTTTTCCCTGCTCGCCCTAGGCAAGCTGGCCCGCCGCAACGCCGCCAGCACCGTCACGGCCGCGCTGCTGGCCGATGGCAAGATGGTAGGGCAGTTTTCGAGCAAGGATGTGTCGGTTACGAACGTGGCCAACCGCCCGCTGATGCTGCGCACGCAGGGCAGCGGCAAGCTCTACTATTTCTGGGAGATGGAGGGCATTTCGCCCTCCGGCCGCGTGCCCGAGGAAGACCAGTACCTGCGCATCCACCGCGAGTTCCTGGACCGCAACGGGCAGTTTTTCGCTACTACCTCCTTCAAGCAAAACGACCTAGTAGTAGTCCGCCTCACCCTGCAAGCCGCCGAATCGGCCGGCACCGTCGAAAACGTGGCCGTGACGGATCTGCTGCCCGCCGGCCTGGAAATTGAAAACCCGCGCATCGGCGCCGTACGCGACTTGGCCTGGGCCACCGACGCCGCCCAACCCGACTACCTCGACGTGCGCGACGACCGCCTGAACCTGTTCACCACCGCTACCCCGCGGCCCAAGGTATTCTACTACCTGGCACGGGCTGTGAGCAAGGGCACGTTTAAGCTAGGTCCGGTGAGTGCCGATGCCATGTACAACGCGGCCTACCACTCATACTCGGGCGCGGGCGTGGTGCGGGTGCGGTAGAGCAAACTAACTTACCTTTGTGAGTAGATATGAATTACTTAGTTTATGTTGCCCAAGGTGCCGCAGTATACCGTGGAGAGGCTCTGTATAGCTTACTTTCCTATTTCGAAGTCGCGCCCCCTCTTCTAGCCAATGTACTGATTTATACGGATGCCCCAGATGCTTTCCGAAGAGTATTGGGTAGCCGTCCAGATGTCCACTATCCTGCAGTTTCTACTGCCGACTGGAAGGCGTGGCGTGGGAATTTCGACATGCCTTATATGTTGAAGATTAATGTATTAGAGCACGCCGCCACTTATTATCCTGGCAACTTGCTATTTCTGGACACGGACACCATCTGGCAGCGTGACCCTACTCCTATTTTCGAGCAAATTGAACAAGGTGTACGCTTCATGCACGAGGATGAGGGAACACTTAAAGACGGCAGCCCGCTGAGCCGCAAAATTTACCGACGCTTAGGCGGGCGAGAGTTTCAGGCAGGCGCCACACAAGTGCGCATCAGCCCAGAATCTAAGATGTACAACTCTGGGGCCGTAGGATTACGTAGCCAAGATGCTCATGTACTGCGTGATGTAGTGCAGCTAGCTGATACGCTGTACGCTACCTATTGCAAGCCTGTAATGGAGCAGCTAGCCTGCTGCACACGTTTTGCACTGGACGGACCGGTGCAGGAAGTTGCGCCGTATGCAATACATTATTGGAATGTAAAAGTAGCCCGACCTTTACTCGTTAAGCTATTTGATGAATATCAGGGCGGCTCACACGCAGATTTATTAGCCCGCGCCCACGGCATCGATTTACCCGGCCTACAAAAAACCGAAATGGCTTACCGTACCTTACCCAATTGGCGCCGGACTTTACTGAAGCTGGTAGGTCGTCAGTACAAAGAGCCTCGTATTCAACTCTAAGCTGCTGCCTACCCGTGCAATTGCTTACCCTGCGGTATGCCAATCATATCCATGTGGGGCCATTTCAGCATATCCTCCCGCTTCGTAATAGCAATGCGGTCGTGCCCTTGCAGATCGCCAATACGGTGGAGAGAGTAGCCCAGGCCTGTCACGGTGTCAAATAAGTCGAAACGCTCGGCTTCGTTGAGACGTTTGTAACATTCCGTAATCAGAAAAGGCTGCCAGCGCGTAAGAATCTCGCGGATGGACTTGATGATTTCTTTGTCGTAGCCTTCCGCATCTACTTTCACAAGAGCCAATTTGGATAACAAGGCTTCGTGATTCGCATGCAGGAAATCGGGCAGATTTCTACCTGTCACTTGAAGTGTATAGGCATGCTTGTGGTTCTGATTTTCAATTTCAGAAAGGAAACCACCATTGCAAAAAGAAGCATCCGAGTAGTTAAATTCGAAAGTGCCGTTCTGCTCGGTTACGGCGAAGTTGAGCGGTTTAATGTTCGTTTGAGTCGGGTTCAAGCTGGCGTTCTTTTCCAGAATCTTGTACACATATTTGTTTGGCTCAATAGCCAATACGCAGCCAGCTTTACCAACTGCAAGCCCCATTGGGACTGACGTATCGCCGGTGTGCGCACCAATGTCGATGGCTAAGTCACCTTCTCGTAGAAACAGCTTATAAAAGTTCACACTTTCTGCATCCATGACCTTCTCCCCCTCGAAAGGATGCTGCCATTGGGCATATTCTACTTCTCCAATAGTAGGAATATTGAAACGCTTGACTTCGTAGCCGTACTCTTGAAAGGTACGTTTTTGCTGATAGCGGGCAAGTTTCTCTTTAAAGTAGCTCAGCATAGTTTTAAATGAGGAAAGTGTACTAGAGTAACGGACAAAAATCGAATTCAAAGCTAGACATTTTCGGAAACAGCTAGCCGTAAATGATTCACCTATCGCTACACCCCTTCAAATACCTCCGCCCACTCCAACGTAAGGCCGGGCAGGGTGCGCGTCGGAATAGGGCCTGGCTGATAGAACGCGCCTTGTAGCTGATACTGCCCGTTTTCCAACACGTATACGATTACGTTTTCAGGCCAGGATCAACCATCCAGTATTCCTCTACCTCATTTTCCTCGTAGAGGTCAAACTTAGTTTTGCTGTCGTGCGCCATGCTGCCGAGGCTCAGGATTTCGATGATCCAATTGGGGTACCCACGCAGCCGAATTCGTTGAGCTTGGAAGGGTCGCAGACAACGCAGAGGTCGGGCTGTACGGTCGCGTCGCCGTTGGAGGCAGCTTTGATGAGACGCATATTGAAGGGCGCAAAAAAGACTTCGCATTTGTTGGTATCAAGTTGCTGGTCAATGGTCCATACCGGGTGGCGGCCTACCTTCTGATGGCGTACCCGCAGCGTGGGCTCATGCGCCGGATTTCCCTCTAATTAGCTCCATGAACTCGCTGAGCCGCCACGTAAGGTAGTCGGCGTAGGTGTACATTTTGGCAAAGTCGAGTTGAGAAATATCTGTGATAGTTGGCATGGCGAAGTGGGGTTGCGCTGATAAAGCAGACACGAGACTTTGCGTTACACTTACCTTTTTAACCCTGTATCTTGCAGCCATGAAACGGCGCACCAGCATACGGCTCCTCGTAGCACTAGGACTGCTGATTGTGCTGCTGTTCGGCCTCAACTGGGCGTTTCCCCTACTCCCTACCCCGCGCTACTCCCCCCTGGTGCTGGCCGCCGATGGCACGGTGCTGCACGCCTACCTCAACCCTACCCAGAAGTGGCGGATGAAATCGGAACTACGGGACATTACGCCAGCACTCCGAGCGGCAATTATAGAGAAAGAAGACCGATACTTTCGTTACCATTTGGGGGTGAATCCCGTGGCGGTAGTGCAGGCCGCCGGGCGCAACCTGCTGGGCCACGGACGCACCACCGGAGCCAGCACTATTACTATGCAGGTGGCGCGGCTGCTGGAACCCAAGGAACGCACCTTGGGCAACAAGCTGCTGGAAATGCTGCGCGCCGTGCAGTTGGAGGCACATTATAGTAAGGATGAAATCTTACAGCTCTACCTGAATCTGGTGCCTTATGGAGGCAACATTGAGGGCGTGAAGTCAGCGGCGCTGCTCTACTTCCAGCAGCCTCCCCACTACCTCTCGCTGGCCCAAACCGTTACACTGGCCATTATCCCGAATCGCCCTGCTAGCCTCGTGCTCGGCCGCGACAACGGCAGGATCATGCAGGAGCGCAACCGCTGGCTCCGGCGCTTCGGCCGCGCAAAGCTATTCTCACAGAAAGACATCAATGACGCCTTGTTGGAACCGCTCGATGCCCAGCGCCACGCTGCGCCTACCCTAGCCCCGCACTTGGCGCGGCGACTGGTACGGCAGTTTCCACGGGAGGCCATCATCCAGAGCACCTTGCAGCGCAGCCAACAGGCCCGCGCCGAGGACCTGACGCGCAACTACGTGCGCCGCCTGCACGAGCTAGGCATCACGCAGGCCGCCGTACTGGTGGTGAATAACCGCACCCGACAGGTAGAGGCCTACGTCGGCTCGGCCGATTTCCGGGACTTTGCCGGGCAGGGGCAGAACGACGGCATCACGGCCATACGCTCGCCGGGCAGCACGCTCAAGCCGTTTCTTTACGCCCTGGCGCTGGACCGCGGCCTGGTCACGCCCAAGCTGCTGCTACCCGATGTACCCACCAACTTCCAGGGCTACCGCCCCGAAAATTTCGACAAGCACTGCCAGGGCGAAGTGACGTTGGAGCGCGCCCTGGCCTACTCCCTCAACATTCCGGCCGTGCGCGTGCTGCAAGAGGTGGGCGTGCCTACCTTCACCGAGAAGCTGCAACGAGCCGGCTTCCGCAGCATCACCCGCAACCGGACACGGTTGGGGCTGAGCAGCATTCTGGGCGGCTGCGGAGCTAGTTTGGAGGAACTAACGGGGCTTTATGCAGCACTGGCTAATGGGGGGAGATATGCGGAGTTGCGACGGGTAGCACCCCGCCCCCCAGCCCCACACTCGCTTGATGTGCGACATCCTCCAGGAAAGGGGGAGCCGAACGGTAAGCAGGAATGCAGTCGTCAGGCTCCCCCTCGCCCGGATGGGAGGGTGCTTGTCTCCCCCGCCGCCGCTTTCCTCGTCACCGACATCCTCTCGCAGCTTACCCGCCCCGACCTGCCCATCAACGCCACTAGCAGCCTGCGCCTACCTAAGATAGCCTGGAAAACCGGCACCAGCTATGGCCGCCGCGACGCTTGGAGCATTGGCTATAATAAGGAATACACGATTGGCGTATGGGTAGGGAATTTCAGCGGACAGGGCGCGCCTACCCTGACGGGTGCCGATGTAGCCACGCCCCTACTCTTCGACCTGTTCAATACCCTCGCCTATAACTCGCCCAACAACTGGTTTGCCCCGCCCGCGGCGCTGGATTTCCGGCTGGTGTGCGCCGAAACCGGCCTAGTACCGGGCGAGAACTGTCCTAACCAAGTAATCGACTACTTCTTGCCCAACGTGAGCAGCGGGCGGCGCTGCCAGCACCAGCGCGAGGTGCTGGTGTCGGAAGACGGAGCGTTTGCTTACTGCCGGGCTTGTGCGCCGGCTGCGGGCTACCGGCGGTTGCTCTACCCTAATTTGCTACCTGAGGTGGCGGCCTACAAGGAGGCACAGGGCATTCCGTACCGCCGCCTACCCCCGCACAACCCGCAGTGTCAGCTGGTGCGCGGCGGCGCCGAGCGGGCGCCGAGTATCACCTCGCCCCTACCCAATACCGAGTACGTGCTCGACCGCCACGAGCACCAGCAGCTCCTGCTTAGCTGCACCACCGATAGCGAGGTACGGCAGGTGCATTGGTACGTGAACGACCAATTTCTGCGGACCGCCAACGCAACCGAGCGGGTATTCTTTCGTCCTTCGCCGGGTCCACTGAAAATTTCCTGCGCCGACGACCACGGCCGCAACGTGGATGTGCAGGTGTTGATAACGGAGCAATAGAACTTCCGCATAGGGTAGCCAGATATCCTCCTGCATAAAAAAATATCAAACTGCAACCATCTGTATTACAGATGTAAACTCCTGTGCTACAGCAGGATTTACACAATAATAACCTGGTCAGTTAAAACATTCTGTATTCCGAACGGGTACATAACGGGCTTGCGCTCCGCCGAAACCAGTTTCGGTGGGCTACGCAGCCCCGGTAAAACGACTGCATTACATGATACAAGATGTACTAGGGATAATGCCCCGGCCCCTCCACTGGCTTCGCATTAGCCCCCGGCACTGGCTGGCTGCCTTGGCCATGCTGCTGGTGCTGCATGGCGCCTCGGCCCAACCGACAACCGCCCCCGTAGGCCAACCCCTGCCCGCCAATGCTACCCTCGACCAATGCGTTGAGTTTGCTTTGCGCAACCAGCCCCTCGTACGCCAGTCGCAGCTGGATGAGCGCATTGCCGACCGCAACATACGCATCGGGCTTTCCTACTGGCTGCCGCAGATCAATGGTACGGGTGTATATACCCGGAACATTCAGCTCCAGGCATCGGTGCTGCCCGTCGATTTCACTGACCCTGCGGCTGGTCAGCGCATTGTGCGCTTTGGCCTGAAAAACGTGTCGACAGTAGGCTTGCAGGCTACCCAGTTGCTGTATAGCAACGACGTGTTGCGGGCTGCCCGCTCGGTGCGGGCCACCCGCCTGAACTACGCGCAGACGACGGCCCTCAACAAAATTGATGTAGTGACCAACGTTAGCAAAGCGTTCTACGACATTCTGCTGACCGAAGAACAGCTACGGATTTTGCTGGAGGTGTTGCAGCGGCAGGAACGCCAGGTGCGTGATGCCAAAGCGCAGTACGAAGTAGGCATTGCCGATAAAACCGACTTTCTGCGGGCTGATATTTCGTTGAAGAATGCAGCGGCACAGCGGCGCAGTCTGGTGGCCGCGCTGCCCGGCAAATACGCTACCCTCAAGCAACTGATGGGCATTGAAGCGGGCAATAACCTGGCGCTTAAATACGACACGCTGGAAATGGTTCGTCAAACGTTGCTGGATACCACCGTGCAACTAGCCTACGAGAAGCGGGTGGAAATTCAGCAGCTCCAGACGCAGAAGCAGCTTCAGCGCTATACCATCGATTACTACCGTTTCGGCTTCCTACCCTCACTGTCGAGCTACTACAACTACAACCGGGTATACCAGGACAACGATTTTTCGGAACTGTATAAGCAAGCCTTCCCCAACCAGCAGGCAGGTTTGCAGCTGGCCCTACCCATTTTCACAGGCACGCGGCGCTTGCAGAATCTGAAAATTGCGGAGTTGCAGGACGAGCAGTTGGACCTGACCATCTTCGACGCCAAAAACCAGATTAACAGCGAGTTTGAGCAAGCTATGGGTGCTTACAAAGGCTCCCTCAACGAGTTCTACACGATTGAGCAAAACGTGGCCGAGGCCAAGGAGGTGTACCGCATCTTGAACCTGCAATACCGCGAGGGCCTGCGCACGTTCCTAGATGTGATTATTGCCGAAACCGACCTGCGCACGGCCCAGCTCAACTACTACAACGCGCTGTTCAACGTGCTATCCACGAAGCTGGACGTGCAGCGGGCATTGGGCAACATTACCTTCAATCAGAATCAGTAAACAACGAATCCCATGACGTGGAATTCTAAGCGAGTGTGGCCCATGTTTGTCAGCAGTGCGCTGCTACTAGCCAGCTGCGGCTCCAAAGACGAAGAAGCACAACAGCAAGGTCCGCCCCCGGCCGTGCCAGTGGCCGTATATAAAGTGCAAAGCGAAGACGTGGTAAGCACCGATACCTACCCCGGCACGGTAGTACCCCTGAACGAGGTGCAGCTACTGGCCGAGGTAACGGGTTTTCTGACCAATATCTACGTGCAGGACGGCCAGCGCGTGACTAAGGGCCAGAAGCTGTATACCATTGACCGCACCCGCTACGCTGCCGCCGCCAACGAGGCCCAGGCCCAGCTCGACGTAGCCAAAACCAACTACGACCGCGCCGTGCAGGATGCCCAGCGCTACGAGCGCCTCGATAAGCTCGATGCCGTGGCCAAGCAGCAGGTTGATATTGCGCAGGCCAGTCGCGCCAATGCGGCCTCGCAGGTAGAAGCCGCCCGCGCCAACCTGCGCAGCGTGAACCTCGATTTGAACCACGCTACCATCACGGCCCCCCTCACGGGCACCATTGGTATTTCACAGGTGAAACTGGGCGCCTTGGTTACCCAGGGCCAAACGCTGATCAACACGGTATCGGCCGAAGACCCGATTGCGGTGGACGTAAACATTGGCGAAGCTGATATCACCCGCTTTCTGGAGCTGCAACGCAACACCAACGCCCGCCAGGACTCCTTGTTCACTTTGCAGCTACCCGGCAACCAGGAATATGCAATGCCCGGCAAGATTGTGACGGTAGACCGCGCCGTGGACCCGCAAACCGGGACGCTGCGTGTGCGCGTGCAATTCCCGAACCCCAAGAAGCTGCTGAAAGCCGGCATGAACGTGTCGGTGCGCGTGCGCAACCAGGACAACGGTAACCAGCTCGTGATTCCGACCAAAGCCCTTGTTGAGCAGCTCGGTGAGTTCTACGTGTACGTGGTAGGCGACAGCAACAAGGTAGCCCAGCAGAAAGTAGCAACGGGCGCCAAAATACAAGGCAAAACGGTGGTGCGCGGCGGCTTGAAGCAAGGCCAGACCATTGTGAGCGACGGCGTGCAGAACCTGCGCCAGGGCGCCGTAGTGCAGGTAGGCGACCCCAGCCAACCCGCCGCCGCGCAAGGCCAGGGCCAGCCCGCGGCTTCGGGCAAGTAGATTTTAAAAAGGCCGTCATGCTGAGCTTGTCGAAGCATCTCGCGTGCTGACGGCAGAGACTAGCTTTCATCAGCACGCGAGATGCTTCGGCAAGCTCAGCATGACTGATGAAGTACAGTACACCGCTTCCTTGCTCAGCATGACGGTCAACATCAGCAACGATACGCGCGCTCTTCCTCCGCGCCCTACTTTATGATTTCAGACGTATTTATCCGGCGCCCCGTCACAGCCATTGTGGTGTCCATCGTCATTGTGCTGATTGGGGTGCTGTCCATTCTAAACCTGCCCATCAGCCAATACCCCAACATCTCGCCGCCGGTGGTGCAGATTTCGGGGAGCTTCACGGGGGCCGATGCCCTCACGGTGGAGCAGACGGTGATGACGCCCATTGAAACGCAGGTGAACGGTACGCCCGGCATGGCCTACCTGCAAAGCAACGCCACCAGCGACGGCAACCTGTCGTCGAACGTGACGTTCGAAATCGGCACCGACATCGACATTGCTACCCTCGACGTGCAGAACCGCGTGAGCGTAGCGCAGCCCCAGCTGCCCGACGAAGTGAAACGCCTGGGCCTGACGGTGAAAAAGCGGAACCCTACCATCTTGATGGTCGTGGGCCTGTATTCGCCTAAGGGTAGCCACAACGTGCAGTTTCTCGATAACTACACCAACATCTACGTACGCGACGCTCTGTTGCGTGTGAAGGGGGTAGGCGACGTGACCAGCATCGGGCAGGACTTCTCGATGCGCGTGTGGCTGAACCCTGATAAGATGTCGCAACTGGGCCTGACCGCCACCGACGTCACCACCGCCCTGCGCGAACAGAACATTCAGGTGGCGGCGGGCTCGGTGGGTTCGGCGCCGCAGTACGGTTCGCAGGCGTTTGAGTACACCATTTTCGTGAATGGCCGCTTGAGCACCGCCGAGCAGTTCGGTGACGTGATTGTGCGCACCGACCCGCAAACCGGCTCGCTGGTGTACCTGCGCGACATTGCCCGCATTCAGCTAGGCAGCTTCAGCTACTCCCGCGCCGCCACCGTGAACGGGCAGCCCGCTACCTTGCTGCTCGTGAACCAGGTGCCCGGCGGCAACGCCCTGGAAACCGCCGATGGCGTGAATGCGGCTTTGGAAGAGCTGTCGAAGAAGTTTCCGCCAGACGTGGCCTACCGCGTGCCGTTTGAGTCGGTAACGGTGGTGCGCGTGTCGATTGAAGAAGTGCTGCACACCCTGATTGAGGCGCTGGTGCTGGTAACGGTGGTGGTCTTCGTATTCTTGCAAAGCTGGCGCGCTACCCTCATTCCCATTCTGGCCGTGCCAGTGGCTATCATCGGCACGTTCATCCTGTTCATTCCGCTGGGCTTCACAATTAATACGCTCACGCTCTTTGGATTCGTACTGGCTATTGGTATCGTGGTCGATGACGCCATTGTAGTGGTAGAAGCCGTGCAGCACTACATCGACACCGAGAAACTCTCGGCGCGCGAGGCCACCGAAAAGGCCATGAAGGACATCACGGCGCCGGTTATTGCCATTGCCCTGATTCTGGCGGCGGTATTCGTGCCAGTAGGCTTTATTCCAGGCATTGTGGGGCGCCTGTATCAGCAGTTTGCCATCACCATTGCTATTTCGGTTATCCTTTCGGCTTTCATTGCCTTGTCGCTCACACCGGCTTTGTGCTCGTTGCTGATGCGCCCATCGGAGCAAAATGCCGATGCTAAGGGCATCAATAAGCTGTTTTACAAGTTCAACCAGTGGTTTGCGCGCGTTACGCACTCTTATTCCAATGGGGTGAAGCGCAGCCTGAAATTCACGCCGCTGGTTATCATTCTGCTGGTGTTGGTATATGCAGGCACGTTTGGGCTGTTCCGTGTGAAGCCCGGCGGGTTTATCCCGACGGAGGACGAAGGCCGCTTGTACGTATCCATTGAGTTGCCAGCGGGCGCAGCCAGTAGCCGCACCCGCGCCGTGATGGCCCAAATGTCTAAGATCTTCCAGGAGAAGGCGCCGGCTGTCAACAACTACTCTGGCATTGCGGGCCTGAACGCGCTGAACTTCTCCTTTAAGCCCAGTAGCGGCACCTACTTCGTGCAGCTCAAACCCTGGGACGAGCGCAAAGACAAGGCCTTACAGTTGGAAGGAGTGATAGCCTCGCTGCAAAAAGAGTTTTCGGTGATCAAGGGCGCCAATATTCGAGTGGTGCCGCCACCGGCTATTCCGGGTCTAGGCAACACGGGTGGTTTCAGCTTCCAGCTGGAGCAACGTGAAGCCGGTACCGATATCAAGGCGTTTGAGGACAACATCAACAAGTTTGTGGCCGCCGCCAACCAACGCCCCGAGATTGCGCGGGCCTACACCTTCTTCACGGCCCAAACCCCTGGTTACCAAGTAACCGTGAACCGCGAGCAGGCTAAGAAGCTGGGTGTGCCGCTCACGAACATCTTCAACACGATGTCGACGTTCATGGGCTCGGCTTATATCAACGACTTCACTAAGTACGGCCGCAACTTCCGGGTAGTGGCGCAGGCCGATACCGCCTACCGGCAGAACATCGACGACCTGAATGGCTACTACGTGCAGAATGCCCAGGGTCAGCAAATTCCGTTAGGCTCGCTCATCACCTATAAGTTGGTGGAGAATGCGCCGCTGATTTCGCACTTCAACCTGTTCCGCTCGGCCGAAATCAACGGCGATGCGAAGGAAGGATATAGCTCCGGCCAGGCTATTGCGGCCTTGCAGGAGGTAGCCGCCAAAACCCTACCCGCCGACTACGGCTTCGACTTCTCGGGCCTGAGCCGCGAGGAACTGAACGCTGGCAACAGCACCATTATCATCTTCGGCCTCTCCATTCTATTTGTATTCCTGTTGCTGGCGGCGTTGTATGAGAGCTGGTCGATACCGTTCTCGGTGTTGCTATCGGTGCCGCTGGGTGCCTTTGGTGCCATTGTAGCCCTCACGCTTATTCCTCGCCTCACCAATAACGTGTATGCACAGATTGGTCTGATTACGCTGATTGGTCTGGCCGCCAAAAACGCCATTCTGATTGTGGAATTTGCCAAGGAGCGCGTAGACGTTGGCGTGCCGGTGATGGAAGCTACCATTGAAGCCGTAGAGCTACGCTTGCGCCCCATCATCATGACCTCGCTGGCCTTTATTCTGGGCGTACTGCCGCTGGCCTTCGCCTCAGGTGCGGGCGCGGTGTCGCGCCAGACCATCGGCTGGACCGTGACGGGCGGTATGCTAGCGGCTACCTTCCTCGCCATTTTTGCTGTGCCAGTGCTGTTCCTGAACATCACCAAGCTGGCCTACGGCAAGGAAAAGCTGGCCGAGATGTCGAAGGACTATAACCCCGAGGAGCACGGCCACGCCCAGCACGGCTCGCAGGAGTCCAATACGCCGCCCGAAGGCCCATCGGAAGGCAATAAGAAAAACGACAAACAGACCGAAAAGCAGAAGCGCGACGAGCAAACGCCGCCAGAACTGGGCACGTAATCTGTTTTTTCTTGTCATCCTGAACGCAGTGAAGGACCTTCTTACGTAAGAACGACAGCCGTACCAACGACTCGTTCTTACGTAAGAAGGTCCTTCACTGCGTTCAGGATGACACTGTATCTTAGCACACTATGAAACACGTTGCCTTTGCTGCCTTGCTTCTGCTCGGTACCGCTCCTATGCTCCACGCCCAGCAGGTTTTGCCCCTTTACAAGGGAACCGTTCCTAATTCTAAACCCAGCGAAGTGAAGGAAGCCAGCGTTACGCTGGCCAACGGTGGCATACGCATCAGCAACGTAGTACAGCCTACCCTCACAGTCTTTCTAGCTCCGGCCGACAAAGCCACTGGCACGGCGGTTATCATCTGCCCCGGCGGCGGGTACGCGCGCCTGGCCATCGACCACGAGGGCTACAACGTAGCCAAGCGCCTGAACGACATGGGCGTGACGGCTTTCGTGCTGAAGTACCGCCTCCCCAACGACCAAAGCCAGCCGGACAAAAGTACGGCCCCGCTGCTCGACGCCCAGCAAGCCCTTCGCATGGTACGCGAGCAGGCCACCGCGTTTAGAATAAACCCCAGTCGGATTGGGCTGATGGGCTTTTCGGCGGGCGGCCACCTGGCCAGCACGGCCGGCACGCACTTCGCACAGCCCGTGGATACGAAAGCCGGTAACACCTCGGTGCGGCCCGATTTTCTGATGCTGCTCTACCCAGTCGTTAGCTTCTCGGATAGCCTGGCGCATGCGGGCTCGCGGGATAATTTGCTGGGCAAAAATGCGCCGGCTGATCAAATAAGGCTATACTCCAACGAGTTGCAGGTGACGGCCCAAACGCCGCCTACCTTTCTGGTGCACGCCCAGGACGACAAGACCGTACCCGTGCTGAACAGTCTAGTGTTCTACCAGGCCCTCACCCACCACAAAGTACCCGCCGAAATGCACCTCTACCCCGAGGGCGGCCACGGCTTTGGCCTGCACAACCAAACCACCCAAGACGACTGGACCGAGCGCCTGCGCAACTGGCTGGCGGCCAACGGCTGGCTAGCAAAGTAACTTCGTGCAATCCTGTTACAGTACAAAGTCCCCGGCAGCCACTGCCGGGGACTTTTACTTTCATAAAACAAAAAAATCTAGTTGGCAGTATGCACCGTATATGCCTCCTGTGTCCTCAAAGCAGGCAAAACCAGTGTGGCACAATGCTTGCAAAAACTTGTCAGAATCAAATACTGATTTCTCACCTTAACGATCTGTCATCATGAAAAAGGCCAGTTATATCTTCCTCGTCATGCTTTTCTTATTTGCAGCGGTGCGCCCCGAGGCACATGCGCAAAAGAGAATCAGTACGCAAGCTAAAGGCACTATCATTGGTGCGGGTGCGGGCGCCTTGGGCGGGGCTCTCATTCATAAGCGCAACCGAGCGGCGGGCGGCGTGGTAGGTGGTGTGGTAGGCGCCGGTGCTGGCTACGCCGTGGGCAAGCACATCGACAACAAACAGAAAGAGCGCGCCCGAATAGCGGCAGCCAACCGTGCGGCGGCCCAACGCGCCGCCGCTGCCCGTGCCACGGCCGCTCGTAAGGCATCTGCTACCAACGGGGTAGCCGCTGCTCCTGCTGCTATGGCGCTTACTTCAGCCTCGGCCCAGCCAGCTGCTGCCAGCACCGTATTGGCCAATGGCTACTTGGTGAATACCACCTACGGGGAGCGGGATACGCCCTACCCTACTTCCGAGTATCGCCGCAAGAGCTGGTAATTCGAGCTGGTTTGCTTCGGAAAGCTCAGGCCTGTGCTTGAGCTTTCCGCTTTTTTTGTCTTCCCTACCTTTTACTTTTTTATGAGAATCCTTTTTGGTCTACTGCTTGGTGGCGCGTTGGCGTCGTGCTCTTCCAATACGGCCACCGATGCCGTGAATGTGCAAAGCCTCAACCAACAGTTTGTTGGTGCCTGGAACAGTAAGAACGCGGCCCAGCTTGATTCGCTCCTGGCCGATGACGTGCAGTTTGTGCAGGGCGAAACCCATTACAAAGGCAAGGCTGAAGTAGCCGATAAGTGGGTAAAAGCTACCATTGGCACCATTGCCAACCTGAAAACCTACACCGCCAGCTCCAGCGCCGATACGCAACTCGCCTACGACGCCGGCACCTTCACGGCCGAGGTATTGCCCGAAACCGCTGGTGCTCCTCAAGGCGAAGGCGAAGGCAACTACATGCTGCTTTGGAAAAAGGACGCCAGCAATAAATGGAAACTCAGCTACGCTCAACTCGAAGATTTGCCCGTGCAAGTGAAGTAATTTCAGCCTTGGAAACATGCGCTGATAGTTGATCTTGCATTCTCTACCAGTATCAAACACAACGCCCCCGCTACTGAGAGTAACGGGGGCGTTGTGTTAAAGCGAAAAGCGCGTCTAGCTTAGCTAAAAGCGTCCTTTACGTTGCCAATGATGGTATCCGTGATGGTCATCTGCTCCGTTTGGGCGTGGCCTTCGGGTACGGGTGGGGCCAGCTTGGGCTCGTCGCCGTAGGGTTGGGCTTTCAGAACTGAGAACTCGCCATTGCCGTCGATGCTGGGGCCATGCGTCCAGCGGCCTTCGGGCGTGCCCGAACCATCGATATTAGGCGTGATAAAGGCGTAACTGAACTCCTGGTTTTCCTTGCTTTGTGGGAAGGAGTTAGGAATGGGTAAGCCTTTGGCGCCGCCTAGCTCTTCAATTACAGCCAGCCACTGCTGCTGGTGCATAGTGTCGCGGGCAATCATAAAGGACAGCATGTCTTTCATGCCGGGGTCGTCGGTGATTTCCCAGAGGCGGGTAGCCAAAGCACGACCGGTGCTTTCGGCAGCTACGTTGGTATACATATCGGCCATCAGGTTGCCGCTACCCACTACATAGGCACCGCTAAACGGTACGCCTTCTGAGTCGTAGGCCAAGGCGCCCAAGCCAGCCGAGAGGAACTGACGTGGGTTCATGCCACCTAATACAGCGCCTACTACGCCATCTTGCTTAATAGCTGATTCTTGTACGCTTAGGGGTGCGCCTTCCAGATTGAGGGCCACGGCCGTAGCCAGCATTTCAATGTGCGAAATTTCCTCGGTGCCGGTGTCCAGCAACATGTCGCGATATTTCACCGGGCCACGAGCGTTCCAGGCCTGAAACAGGTACTGCAAACACACACGCATTTCGCCTTCAATGCCGCCAATGGCTTGTTGCAACATACGCGCAAACGCCGGATTTGGCTTCTCGACCCGCACTTTGTACTGGGTTTTCTTATCGTGGTAGAACATAGGAAAGGTGTAGGTGTGGAGAATAGAGCCACAGTCACGCTGTGGTTCCCTATCTATACGCCTCCCTACACTGCCATAACGATTCAGAAAATACGGATTTTAGAAACACTATTTTGGCCTTGCTTCTCCGTATAAATCCCGAAAGACCGAAGTTATACGGGTTTACCGTGTAACATTCGGGTATTCCTCGCCATCGAATACCGGCGTGAGGTCACCTGACTCTTCTTCCGTGAACATGCGCGAGCGAATCAGGAACCGCACGCCCAGCGGAATTTCCAGCGAAAAGCTGGCGCCCCTACCCTTCACCACATCTACCGTAAGTTGGGTATGTTTCCAATACTCAAACTGGCTGGCCGACATAAAAAAGTCGCAGCTGTGTATGCGGCCCAGCCACACGTCATTGGTTCCTACCCGAAACTCGCCCGCGACAAAGCACATCGGCGAAGAGCCGTCGCAGCAGCCGCCACTCTGATGAAACATCAGCGGGCCGTGCTCGTCGCGCAGCAAGTCGATGGTGGCTTCGGCGGCGGGAGTAACGAGGACGCGGGCGGTAGGCATGGGTAGGAAGTAAGGTAGGAGCAAAGGCTACTTGGTTTTGCGGGCGTAGGTATACACGGCGCCCGTACGCTGCTCGCGCACCAGCACCAGCTTGTTCGGCGCCATTTCGTCGGGCCGGCTCACCCATTCATAGGCAAGTTGGCGCTTTGCATCCCACACGCGGCGGCGGTTGCCAGCGCTCGAAATGCTTTTTTGCAGGCTATTCGGCATAGGCTCGGTGGCGGGAGGCGGCACTGTGGCAATACTGGCACTGGTTTGCGCTTCCACTTTCTGAAGCGTCCAATCGGGGTTTTGCTGATGAGGCGCTGGTAGCAGTTGCGCCTGCGCCGCCGAAACCGTGCTGATGACAGTGAGAATACTCAGTAAGGGTTTCATAGTCAGGTGTATAGTATATTGATATGTTAGAGACGCAACTCACTGTGAAAAGGATGCTTGTTTGCGAAAACGTCTGTCATCCTTCATCTGGCGTCCGCTTGCGAAGGACCTTCTCACGCATGAACAATGCACGACTAATAGCAATTGAGTCTGTTTTGAATAAGCTAAGGCAATTAAAGGACATTTTGCTGTCAATAAACAACTCTATACTTTTAATTAAGTATATTTAATTATTCATCATTAGTATCTGAACCTCAAATGTTTCGACTATGAAAAACATCATTTTATTCCTACTCACAACATTGCTTCTGACCGCTAGTAGTTTTACAGGTCCAAAAGCGCCAACAACAGAATCTTCAAGAATTGAAGTTATATTCAATCGGCAACTCACCTTTGATGATGTTGTTCAAATCAAACAACGTTTACTATTAAGAGGCATCACATTGAGATACAACAAGCTCTCATTTGACGATAATGGTAAGCTTACTGCTATCGATTTTCATGTGGATTGCAACGATGGTATCTCTGGTAGTGCAGAAGAAAGCAACCTTACTAATGATACTCGCATGGGTTTTTACCGTGATTATTCAGACACGGCTAAAATCAAATTTGCCACTGGTAACTTCAAAGGGAGACTTTGACACAAATCAAATAGTTTGTTATTTATTAAAGTTAAAAAGAGCACCGGCAATTCAAGTTGCCAGTGCTCTTCTGCTTTAAACCATTACTAAAAGAACCCTAGCTTCTGCTGGCTGTAGCTGATCAGCATGTTCTTGGTCTGGCGATAGTGCTCCAACATCATCTTATGGTTCTCACGGCCGAAGCCCGACTTCTTATAGCCACCGAAGGGCGCACCGGCGGGATAGTCGTGGTAGCAGTTCACCCACACGCGGCCGGCCTGAATGGCGCGGGGCACCTGGTATAGCTCGTGCGCGTCGCGGGTCCAGACGCCAGCGCCGAGGCCGTAAAGCGTGTCGTTGGCTATTTCGATGGCTTCGTCTACTGTTTTGAAGGTAGTAACGGCCAGTACTGGACCGAAGATTTCCTCTTGGAAAATCCGCATTTTGTTGTGGCCGCGGAACACCGTGGGCTGAAT
Source organism: Hymenobacter profundi (assembly GCF_019334315.1). GTDB lineage: Bacteria > Bacteroidota > Bacteroidia > Cytophagales > Hymenobacteraceae > Hymenobacter > Hymenobacter profundi. The sequence continues at coordinate 3,793 of NZ_JAHWGL010000043.1, read as the reverse complement.
GTAGTAGCCTTCAGCCAGGGCGCCATCTTCCTGATGGTAGGCGTCGCCGCCGGTGAGCACTTCGGCGCCTTCGTCCTTCCCGATTTCCAGGTAACTCAGGATTTTCTCGAACTGGTCGTTGCTGGCCTGGGCGCCCATCATGGTTTCTTTGTCTAAGGGGTTGCCGAGCTTGATGGCCTCCACGCGCTCAATTACGCGGGCAATAAACTCGTCGTAGATGTCTTCCTGCACCAGCATCCGCGAGGGGCACGTGCAGATTTCGCCCTGGTTGAGGGCAAACATCACGGCGCCTTCAATGGCTTTGTCGAGGAAGTCGTCGTCGGCGTCCATCACGCTCTTAAAGAAGATGTTCGGCGACTTGCCGCCCAGCTCCATTGTCACGGGAATGATATTCTCCGATGCGTACTGCATAATCAGGCGGCCCGTAGTGGTTTCGCCCGTAAACGACACCTTCTGGATGCGCGGCGACGAGGCCAGTGGCTTGCCGGCTTCCAGCCCGAAGCCGTTCACCACGTTCACTACCCCAGCCGGCAGCAAGTCCTGAATCAGCTCCATGAGCACCATAATGCTGGCGGGCGTTTGCTCGGCGGGCTTCATCACCACGCAGCAGCCGGCGGCCAGGGCAGGCGCCAGCTTCCAAGTAGCCATCAGCAGCGGAAAGTTCCAGGGAATAATCTGCCCTACCACGCCCAGCGGCTCGTTGATATTCAGCGACAACGTGTTTTCGTTTAGCTCGGTGGCGCTACCTTCTTCGGCCCGAATGACACTGCCGAAGTAGCGGAAGTGGTCTACCACCAGGGGTAGGTCGGCGTTGAGGGTTTCGCGGATGGCTTTGCCGTTTTCCACGCACTCCACGGCAGCCAGGTGCTCCAGGTTTTCCTCGATGCGGTCGGCAATTTTCAGCAGCATGTTGCTGCGGGTGGTAGCCGACGCATTTTTCCAGGTTTTGAAGGCTTCGTGGGCGGCATTCAGGGCCAACTCAATGTCCTCTTTGGTGGAGCGGGCTACCTTGGTAAAGGCCTTGCCATCAATGGGCGACGGGTTATCAAAATACTGCCCTTTGGTGGGTGCTACCCACTTGCCGCCAATGAAGTTGTCGTAATGGTCTTTGAAGGTAGGACGCTCCACCAGCGTGGTAGTTTTTTCCATCGTTTCCATAAAAGCGGGAGTTTTAGAGTGTGTTCGGATAGGGGCAAGCTACTTTTTACTCTGCCGAAAAAGATGTACTATTCTCGCAGTAAAGCGTTCTATTGTCGCAAGTTGCCTTGACCTTGTGGTTCAGCATGCGTATTTCTGCAAACGATTTCTGTTCGCTGCACCAGAAATACTTGAAACCACTCTTTTGCTCCACCCATCTGCTCTTTCACCATGTCCTACCCTACCCTGTTGCACCCGCTCCACACCCACGAGCAGCTGACTACACTGGTTGAAAACCGTACGGTGTACTCGCTGGATGCTTTCGAGCTGAACGTGTTTGAAACCCACCGCGTGGCCGAGCAGGTGCCCCTGAGCATGGGCCATCTGGTGCTCACTACCATGCTGCGCGGCAAGAAGGTGATGCACCTGCCCGGTCGCCCAGCGTTCGACTACCTCCCCGGCGAATCGGTGCTGGTGGGCGAAAACCAAACGATGGTCATCGACTTCCCGGAGGCCACCGACGAGGCGCCTACCCAGTGCCTGGCCGTGGCCATTCCCACCGAAACCATCCAGCAAACCGTTGATTTGCTGAATGAAGAATATCCGCACGCCGAGGCGCACCTCCCCTGGCACCTCGATACCGCCGAGCACGCCCACCTCACCAACACGCCGGAACTGACGGGCACCTTGGAGCGCCTCGTGCAGCTCTCCCGCGATACGGGCCGCGTGAAGGACGTACTGGCTAACTTCACTATTCAGGAAATGCTGGTGCGCCTGATGCAGACCCAGGCCCGGCAGCTGCTCTTTCACAACTACGCCCGGCACGCTACCTCACACCGCTTTGCAGCCGTGGTACAATACATCAAGCAGCACCTCGCCGACAAGCTCACCATCGACAAGCTCAGCAACCTGGCGTGCATGAGCAAGGCTACGTTTTTCCGGGTGTTTCGGCAGGAGCTGGGCATCACGCCCGTAGAATATATCAACCAGGAGCGCTTGGCCGAAGCCAAACGCCTGCTGCGCCAACCCCTTGCCTCGGTGGCCGATGTGTGCTACCGGGTAGGCTTCACCAGCACGGCCTATTTCCAGCGCTTGTTCAAGCAAACCGAAGGCCTCACGCCGGGCGCCTACCGCAAACGCTGCCTCTGAAACGTGCCGTCACAACCATTGCCGGCGCTTGGTAGTTAGTAAACCTAACCCGGTTGTTCGGGTGCGTTTTGCTCTTGCGTTATGCCTACTTCGCCGGCCGCTGTGCCGCTTGCTGTTGCCGCTCCTGATCGGCCTGTTCCTACTACCCAGCCACCCATTGCACCGGCGTTGGTGTGGCTCATGGCCATTACCTGCGGACTGGTGGTGGCCAACCTCTACTACAATCAGCCCCTGCTGGTCGAAATCAGCGACACGTTTGGTATTACGGAGGGTAGGGCCAGCCTGGTAGCCACGGCCACGCAGGTAGGCTACACGCTGGGCCTACTCTTCATGGTGCCGCTCGGCGACAAGCTGGAACAGAAAAAGCTGATTATCCTGCAATTGTTGGGCGCAGCGGCCTGCTTAGTGGTGGTGGCTGTGGCGCCTACCTTTGGCATTCTGCTGACTGCCAGCTTGCTTACCGGCTTGTTTTCCTCGGTGCCGCAACTGTTGATGCCCCTGGCTGCTCACCTCGCCAACGACCAGGAGCGTGGCCGGGTAGTGGGTAAGGTAATGAGCGGCTTGCTGATTGGTATTTTGCTTTCGCGCACCATCAGCGGCTATGTGGGGGCGCATTTTGGGTGGCGCACCATGTTCTGGGCAGCCGCGGCTACCATGGTGGTGCTCAGTGGCATCCTGCTTTTGATGCTGCCCCGGCATCAGCCGCTGTTCAGCGGCAGCTACAAAGAGCTGCTCCGCTCCTTAGGCAACCTCACCCGCGAGCAACCGCTGCTGCGGCGCTCGGCGCTGGTAGGCGCCTGCATGTTTGCGGGCTTTAGTGCGTTCTGGACTACCCTCGTGTTCTTTCTCGAAAGCCCCGCTTACGGCTACCACAGCGACACGGCCGGTCTGTTTGGTTTGATTGGGGCGTCGGGTGCGCTGGCTGCGCCGCTGGCTGGCAAATCAGCCGATAAGCGCGGTGCCGAATACGCGTTGGGCGGTGGTATTTTGCTTTTCCTGGGTGCTTATGTGCTGCTAGCGCTGAGCGGGCATTACCTCGTCGGGCTGATTATTGGGGTCGTCGTTCTCGATGTGGGGCAGCAGCTCACGCACATTTCCAACCAGTCGCAGGTGTTTGCGCTGGTGCCCGAGGCCCGCAGCCGCCTCAACACGGTGTATATGACGGCCTCCTTTATCGGCGCTTCAATAGGCTCCTACGCCGGCGGGCTGGCCTGGACGGCCTTCGGCTGGCCGGGCGTATGCGGGGTAGGGCTGGTATTTGTTGGCACGGCCTGGCTGGTTAATCGGTTCTACGGGCGGTAGGAAGGGTAAGAGGGCAAGGGGCGAGGAGAGTTAAGAAGGGTGTCATCCTGAGCGGAGCGAAGGACCTTATTACGTTGAAACGATTTGTTATTATACCTGTCGTTCATACGTAATACTATCCTTCGCAAGCTCAGGATGACACTCTTCTTAACTCTCCTCCCTCCTTACCCTCCTCAACTCACTCACCATTGCGCCTCCGGATGAC
>NZ_JAHWGL010000042.1 GCF_019334315.1 Hymenobacter profundi | reverse complement strand
TTTTATGACCCCACTCGAATTTAAACAAGCGGCTTAACCTCTACTAACCACTGGCTTACTCAATAGGGAAGCGTACAAATTAATATTTCAGTCTGACAAGAAAGTATCCATCATTCTGCAATCGCCAACATACGTTGATACAATCGAAACTGAAATAACATCACAGATTGCTAATCGACTTGTATTAGCTACTGTTGATTCTGCTAGAGCTTTTTCTCCTTCTTTCGGAACAGCTAGTCGATGCGAACAGTTAAGCAATCAAATCAAAATAGAGTATCCTAGTAAACGCTGTTTAGACTTATCACCAGTTACTGGATATTCACAAATATGCAAATTCCGTCCTATTAGAATTATAAATATCACAGATAAAAAACTGTCAATCCCTTATTTTAGCTGGCTAATTCAATCCGATACAGAATATAACAAATGCTCATTAGCTGTAAGTGGCGAGTGGAACGGTTTAAACTCAGCCGTTGTAAATCAGCTGAATTCAGGAGATACAATTGTAGTGCAACAAAGAGAAATTGCCTTGTTTAAAAAGTGAAATACTGTACACTGAAACTGAATAATTGGATTCAGCATAGCACTTCACAATCGTTGCGCATCATTCTGCTTTCACTACCCTTCTGATGCCGCGCTTCCACTCCTTTCTTCTTGTGCTCCTGCTGCTATCTGCTCTTCCGGCTAACGCCCAAAAGAAGGCTCCGCTTAACATCCATACGCTGCACCTGCCCAAGGAAATAGCCGACCGCAACAACCAGTTTTCCGGGCTATTCACCTACGGCAATCAGCTGCTCCTACTTTCGGAGAGCCGCTTGCAGGAACGGGCGGAAGCCAAAGTATACGCCCTCAGCCTAATCAGCATCGACCGGCAGCTGACGGATACCACGCAGGCCATAACCTACCAGAAGTACACTATTCAGCGCCTGGAAAAGATACGCGCCCGCCTCGATTCGGCGTGCCAGGTGTACGAGGGTCTGGAGGGTATCACGCTGGTAGGCGACACGGCCTACTTCACCATCGAAACTACCACGCCTTCTACCTATTGCTATCTGATAAAAGGCGCGTTGCACGCAGCCGACGCCACCATTGTGCTGGATACGGACTACCTAGTACCCCTACCCAAGCCGGCCTTGACGGATAACTCCCACATTCACAACGCCGGTTTTGAGGCGGCTACGGGTTACAACAAGAGCCTGTTGCTGCTGTTTGAGTACAACTATTTCCGGCACGACAACTACGCGCTGCGCATTCCCAACGCTACCCGCCTGCCCGATATTCCGCAGTACGTGCCGGTGCAGCGCCTACCCTTCCGCATCACCGATTTGGTGTATGAGGGCAAGAACCGCTTCACGGCCATCAACTACTTCTATAACGGCGCCGACGACAGCGTGTACCGCCCTACCCCCTCCGACCCCGCAGCCCGCCTGGTGCTGGATGGCAACGGCAAGTACCAGAACTATTGCCGCCTCATCAGCCTGCACTATAAGCGCGACAAAATCAGTTGGAAGCCGTTGTTTGAGCTGCCGCAGGAATACATGACCTACAATTGGGAAGGTTTGGCGGCGTATCGCGGCGGGTATTTTTTGATCAATGATAAGTATGGGCCTTCCGGCAAATCAACGCTGCTGTACCTGCGGCGGAGGTAGTTGCTCATCTAGAAACTTGGGCTAGATTTAGAGTTACTTATTGCAGAACGATGTAGAGACGCCTACTTGCGTCTCGTCGTTGAACGTCGGCCGCCTGAATCGTTCAACGACGAGACGCAAGTAGGCGTCTCTACATCGTGCGGATTACTCATTCGATTAAATCAAACAGCTGCTAAGCTTCTACACCTTCTGCCATGCGCTGCTACCTTTTCTTCTTCCTGTTGCTGTTGAGTCAGCAGACACTTGGGCAGAAAGCTGCGCCGCGTGGCCAGAATTCAGCGGCCGGTCATTATGCCACCGTGCGCGGCGTGAGGCTGTACTACGAAACCTATGGCGCGGGCGCGCCCTTGCTGTTGGTGCACGGCAATGGGGGTAGCAGCAAGGATTTCGAGAAGAACATTCCCTACTTCGCCAAGCGCTACCGCGTAATTGCGCTGGACAGCCGCGCCCACGGCCGCTCCGTAGATGCGGGCGACTCGCTGAGCTTTGAGATGATGGCCGACGATTGCGCGGCCCTGCTCACCCACCTACGCCTCGACTCGGCCTACGTGCTGGGTTGGAGCGACGGCGGCATTACGGCGCTGGTACTGGCCCTGCGCCACCCTGGCAAAGTGAAACGCTTGGCCGCCACGGGCGCCAATCTCTGGCCCGACTCTACTGCCCTAACCCCGGAGCTGTGGCAGCAGATGCGGCGCGGCTACCGCGAAGGCCACGGCCAGACCTTCACCGACGCCAAGCGCAAAAACGACTGGAAAGTATTTCTTCTCGACTGGAACGAACCCCACGTGCCGCTTTCGGCGCTGGCAGGCGTCAAGGCCCCTGCCTTCATCATTGCCGGCGACCGGGACGTGATTCGGGCCGAGCATACAGTGGCTATTTACCAGAGCCTACCCCACGCCTGGCTCTGGATTGTACCTAACAGCGGCCACGGCACCCTGCAAGAGCACGCCGATGAGTTCAACCAGAAAGTCGATCAGTTTTTTCGGGCACCTACGGTGCTGCCACCCGTTCGCTAAAAGATTAATAACATAGTATTTATCATATACCTCGGCATAAGTAGTACCTTGACGCATCACTAACTTATGCACAGTTGTTTTATTTATGAGAAACCATCTTCGTTTTATGGCCGGTGCGCTGGTCGTTACCACACTGCTGTCGAGTTGTGCTAGCAGCACCATGCTACAGTCGACGCCCCCCGGCGCACGCGTGTACCTGAATGGCGAACCAGTGGGCGTGACTCCCTACCAACACCGGGACACTAAGATTGTAGGGTCTACCACCGATGTGCGACTGGAAAAGGAAGGCTACGAAACGGTAAACACGTCGTTTTCTCGCGATGAAGAAGCGGATGCCGGGGCTATTATTGGCGGTATTTTCCTGTTTTTCCCGTTTTTGTGGACGATGAAGTACAAGCCAGCACACAGCTACGAAATGCGGCCGCTTTCTTCCCTACCCGTTGCGGAGCAATCTACCGCGCCCGCAACCTACAACGCGTCCCTACCCGAGCAACTACGGCAGCTCAAGAAACTAGCCGACGATAAGATCATCACCCAAGCCGAATATGAGCAGCAGAAAAAGAAGCTGCTAGGCGAGTAAGCGTTTCTTTAACAGCCGTATACGTCAACGCCTGCCCCATATATGGGGCAGGCGTTCCGTTTTTACGCCCAAAGCCACTATATATTCATTGGGCTGGGCCGTCTGATGAATTTGGTCTGCTTGGGCTTAGCTTACGGTAGGCGGGTTATTGGGAGCGGGGCCGTTGCCCGACAGCTGGCTTACCATGTCGTCGAGCAGCTGTTTGCTGTAGCCGATACGCCGGGCATAGTCCAGGCACAAGTCGTACTCGCGGGTGTCCATATCGCCGTCCTGCAACATCATTTGCACCAGCGTTTGCAGTTCCAGGGTTTTCTGGGGTCCATCGGCGGGCACAATGAAGCTGAGTACCCCTAGGTTGTCGGCTAGGGGCTGTACGTCCTTGGCCGTGAGACCTATACGGTTGCCTACCTGGAGCAGAAACTGACTTTCTTCCTCTTGCAGCTTACCATCGGCGGCGGCAATTAAAAGCAGATTCTGAAAAAAAGCGAGTTTTTTCTGCTGCGTATCCAGCAGATCTTCGAGTGTGCGAGTATGTTGCATGAATTCTAAAGACAGTTGGGTGGTGTACACCCTGGGGTAGGGCACAGGAATTACTTCAACGCGAGCATTCCCGCAAGGTTATTACTCACTTTAGTCATGCGCTCGCGCTCAGCGCTGGCGCCCGCTACGGAACAGCTTGTTACTTCCTCCGCGACCTACAATACTTCCTTACCCGAGCAGTTGCGGCAGCTCAAGAGGCTAGCTAACAAGGTTGCTGCAATGATGTAGAGACGCATACTTGCGTCTCATCGCTGAATGATTTCGCCCGCACGTTGCAGCCGATGAGACGCAAGTATGCGTCTCTACACCCTTCAATCCTCAACGCAAACAGATTGTAAGGCCAATAGTAGCAATACAAGCAAATACTTCTTCTTTGACATCGGCTTATGCCAACGCCTACCCCCTACCGCGGGGTAGGCGTTCTGTTTTTACACCCTAAGCCACTTTCTATGCACCAAGCAAGGTAGCCGCACGGCGAATCCGGGCTGCTTGCCGTACACAGCTCACCGGTACGCCTCGCCTTCAACCTGGCACGACCTTCACCTTTCCTACCCTTCGCATGTACACGTTCACCGTAGAGCGCCTTTCTTTCGATACCCTCACTGAGCTACCCAACTCCTGGCAGCCCCAGGACTACAAAGCCCTCCTCGTAAAAACTGGCTACGACAACCCAGCCGAAATAGCCCCCAACGAACTAAAGGATATGGCCCTAATGGGTCTCACCGATCTGGAACCAGCCGAATCGGCGCAGTTGGTGCTGGAGCACTTGTTTGCCGATCAGCTCACGGAAGGCCAGATTGAAAACCTGGCCCACCAGATGCTCACCGAGAAGCTATGGGAAGAAAATCCGGAACTAGACCAACACCAAGGCTTCTTCAAGGCCACGCAACTGCTCTACACTGCCTACAACGGCAAGTTTCCGCGCGCCGAAGCGGTACAGTTTCAGGTGAAGCTCACGGCCGCCGATACAGAGGCACTGGCCATTTTCGGCGAAGCGCCGGAAGCGCCGCTCCTGCGCCTGCTGGCCCAGGGCATGCCCGACAACACGCTTCTGAAGCGTCTGTTTCACGAGCAGCTAGATGGCACCAGCTTCCCCGAAGCGCCGGCCATCATTTGGCAGCTCACGCCCGCGAAGCAAGAGGAAACATCGGTGGTATTTGATGTGGTCAGCTCAGCCTATTGGCTCGACGATTTCAAGTATGCTGATACCTACAAGGCCACTACGCAGCCTGATACAACGGCAGATAGTGCCGAAGAATAACCCGCCGCCAGCTACTTGCAAGGCCGTCTCTACTAGTGTAGGGACGGCCTTGTGCGTTATTAGCCGTTGACATTCAGCTACTCCATTCTTTCAATTGGTAACATTGCCTTAATAACAAGGCAACAATCAAGTAATAGGTAATGCCGCACTTTGCGTCAACATTACCTTAGCATGAAGAAACTGTTACTCCTCCTTTTGTTGCTTGCTGTTGGGCCAGTGTATGGTCAGACAACCAGCATCCCGGTTCCTTCAGAGCAGGCCCCTGCCAAACAATGGTTTCAGTCGATAGCGGTGCGGGGCTACGTGCAGGCGCGCTACAACCGGTTGCTGGAAACCAACCCCGACCTGACCTGTGAGCAGTGCGACAGATCGTGGGGCCGCAACGGTGGCTTTTCTCTCCGACGCGTCCGCGTTGTCTTCTTTGGCCAGATACACGAGCGGGTGTATTTCTACATACAACCTGATTTTGCCAGCACGCTCAGCGGCAGCTCTACCTTGAATGCCGGCTTGCTGCGCGATGCTTACCTGGATGTAGGCTTAGACAAAGCCAACCGGTTTCGGGTGCGGCTGGGGCAGAGCAAGATTCCGTTTGGCTTCGAGAACATGCAGTCCAGCCAAAACCGTCTACCCCTGGACCGCAACGATGCCCTAAACAGCGCCTTTTCCAACGAGCGAGACCTGGGTGCTTTCGTGTATTGGGCGCCCATTGGCGTACGCAAACTGTTTAGTAAGCTGGTGAAGGAGGGGTTGAAAGGCTCCGGCGACTACGGCCTGGTAGGCGTGGGCGCCTTCAACGGGCAGACAGCCAACCGCCCCGAGCTGAACAACCAACGCCACGTGGTTGCCCGCGTTACGTACCCAGTGGAGGTAGGCCAGCACATCATCGAGCCTGGCTTGCAGGCCTACACCGGGGAGTATGTAGTCAACCGAGACCAGCTTTCCAGCGGCGTGAAGCACCGCCCCAACCTGCGCTACCCCGACCAGCGCGTGGCCGCCACCTTCGTGCTCTACCCCCAGCCGTTTGGCGTGCAGGCCGAGTACAACCTAGGCCGCGGCCCCGAGTTCAACCCGCGCACCGACAGCATCGAAACCAGCCGCTTGCACGGGGGCTACGTTATGTTCAACTACCGCTTGCACTATGGGCAGCAGCAATTCTACCCCTTCCTGCGGGCGCAGTACTACGACGGCGGCAAGAAGCACGAGCGGGATGCACGCAGCTATACCGTGCGCGAAGCCGAACTGGGCGTGGAGTGGCAGCCGTTCCCCGCCTTCGAACTGGTGACCATGTATACGCTTTCGTCGCGCCGCTTCGAGGATTTTCAGCGGCCCGACAACCGCCAGCGCGGCGGCCTGCTGCGCTTACAGGCGCAGGTAAACTTTTAGGTTGTACTCCCTACCCTGCCAGCTCATCAAGAGGCGTGGCAGGTAGGGCGCGCGCAGGCACGGTGCCGTCATATCGGGTCCAGGGTTGCAGCGGCTCGATGGGCATGGTAAAGAGGTGACGCACGGTTTGCGCGGCGGCATCGGGGTAGGCGGGCACACCAATTTCCACTTCTTGCTGCGGCACGTTGAGCCGCAAGGTGCGGTGGAGTCGGTCCCACAGGCTTAGTACTACCCCGAAGTTGCTCTGTGTTTCGCGGTGCACCACGGAGTGATGGATACCGTGCGCCCGCGGCGTAATCATCCAGGCAGCCAGGGGGCGCTCTATGGCCAAGGGTAGGCGGGTATTGGAGTGATGAAAGGCCGTGCAGGCCTCGAACACTGCCTCGTAGGCGAGCAACACGCCAGGGCGCACCCCCAGCAGCATGGGCACGCCGCCGCGGTAAGGAATACTAGCCAGCATTTCGCCCGCGTGGAAGCGCCAGCCCGTGCTCAGGTCCATATCCAGGTCGGTGTGGTGCACGCGATGGAAGCGCCACAGCAGCGGCGCGTGCAGCAGGCGGTGCCAGGAGTAGGCCACATAATCCAGAATCAGCAGTTCGGCCAGCACGCGCATTGGCTCCGGCCAGCCCAGACGGTGCAGTCCCCAGCGGCGGTGGGCCGCCACTTGCGTAAGACCTACCATCGCCGGCAACAGCCCCAGGCGCAACCCCGCCAGCGAGGGCACCGACACGCCCACATTGCGCGGCCACCGCTCGGTGCGCGGGCGAGTGCGCTGCCGCAACGGCCACACGGTTTCGCCCACAAACACGGCCACGGCCACTACTACCAGCGCAGGCGTTGCCCAGCGGTCAAACTGCTTCAGCAGCGGCGAATTGATGGAGAAGAAACGCATTGCTTATCAGTTAGTAATGGAGAGTTGTTGGTAACCAGACAACCCGCAGCTCTCTACTTTTGGGCTACACTCCTACCCTCTTCCAACGGCAACCCCGGCTGCAACAACGGCCGCAGCTCCCGCAACGGCACAAACACCCGAACTTCCCCATAGGCATAGGCTGCCACTTCGTAGGGCTGATAGACGAACACCGCCCCGCCGCTGGTCAGGTACACGTTGCGCGTTACGGGTAGCGTCTCTTCAAACAGGGCATTGCGTAGCGGCTCATTCGGCTTTAAGCCCAAGCTAGGGCGGGCATAGCGCGCCAACAGGGCCTCCAGCCGCGGCTTGGCATCGGGCCGGAAGATGGCGTCGTACGGTAGCGGGCGGCCACTGCGAGTATCGAAGCTGAGCACGTGGGTACCGTAGTTGCCGTGCGCGCCGCCAGCGTAAGAATAAGTGAAAAGGCCGAGGCTGAGCAGATTATCCGCATTCCAGAGCACGTACGTGTCGCGCTCATCAGTATAGTTCAGCATGGCCATCGGGCGGTGGCCCGAGCGGCTGGTATCCGCCTCCATCTGCTGAAAGATGGCCTTCATATCTTCTTGATAATCATTAAAGAAGGGCCGACGCATGTTCTCCCAAATGGCAGGTAGGGTAGGCGCACTGCCCGCGAATACCGTGTCGCCGTGCAGCAGGTGCAGCATGTTGCCAGCAAGAGGTTGCCGATTGCTGGTGGGTAGGAGTGCGTGCAGGCTAATGCGGCCCCATACGCTATCCTGCGGGTGCTGGGGACGGGCACGCACGGAGTCGCGGAACACCTGCGTGTCGAAGGCAACGCCTTGACTCACGGGTAGTGGCTGGAGGCGCACGGTTTGTCCTGCCAGCGTGCCTACCCATGCTTCGCCCATCCGGCGCAGGCGCCAAACCGCGCCGTAGCCACCGGCATTTAGGCGGCTATGGCTGGCTTCGCGCAGTAGCAGGCTATCGGGGGCGCTGGTGGGGTTGCTGGCCAGCTCAAAAGGCTGCCCTTTAGGACCAGCGTAGAAGCCAACCACTCGCCCAATAGAAGACGCATCACTGCCGGTACCCAGGTTTTGCAGATGCACTGTTACGCTGTCGGTAGCGCCGGGTAGGCGGGTGCGATACTGCCGGTACCACGCAGTAGATGTTGCAGGAGCACCAGTTTCTGGAGGGGTAGTGGTGGCTGTATTGGTAGCAGTGTTCTGCGCTGGCGTATCAGACTGACAGCTTGCCAAACACAGACTGATCAGGAGCGCATAATAGCCACTGTTTTTTGCTGGAAACATAGGAAATGGCGAAGAAAATAAACTTGTATAAAATCTTGACATCTGTTTTCTCTATGCAAAGCAGAACCGTATAGGTCACTACAATTTCAGTTTTCCACAACCAAACTCCCCCCTACCATGAGCTTTATCAAAGTTGGTCAAGATAGCAAAGGCCAGGATGTTAATTTACACTATGTTGATTTGGGCCAAGGCCCGACCATCGTGCTTATCCACGGCTGGCCGCTAAGCTACGAGTCTTGGGAATATCAGCTGAATGAACTGCCCAAAAACGGCGTGCGCGTAGTGGCCTACACCCGCCGCGGCTTCGGCCACTCCGATAAACCCTGGAACGGCTACGACTATGACACACTGGCCGACGACCTGAAAGCCGTGCTCGAAGGCCTGGACCTGCAAGACGTAACGCTGGTAGGCTTCTCGATGGGCGGTGGCGAAGTGGCCCGGTACATGAGCCGCCACCAGGGCGCGCGCGTGTCCCGCGTGGCGTTCGTTTCGTCCGTAACGCCCTACCTGCTGAAAACCGACGACAACCCCGATGGCGTAGACAAATCCACGTTCGACGATATGGTGGACGGCATCAAGAAGGACCGCCCCGACTTCCTGACGACCTTCGGCAAACAGTTCTACGGCGACGGCCTGCTGAGCAACCCCGTCAGCCAGCCTACCCTCGATTGGTCGCAATCATTGGCCCTGCAAGGCGCACCCTACGCCACCGAGCAGTGCGCCCGCGCTTTCAGCGAAACCGACTTCCGCCAGGATTTGCAGACCATCGAAGTGCCCGTGCTGTCCATCCACGGCGAGGACGACAAAACGGTACCGTATAAGAACAGCGCCAAGCGCCTGGACCAATACCTCTCGCACGCCACCCAAATCGTATACGACGGTGCGCCCCACGGCCTGCTCGTTACTGACAAAGAGAAGCTGAGCCAAGACCTGCTCACCTTCGCCAGCGGCTCCGATAACTTCGACCGTGCCGATGCTGAGCAAGATCAGTATTAAGCTGCTCTTGCTGTAAGATTGATAAGGAAAGCCTCCCCAATGTTGTTTGGGGAGGCTTTTTTATATCCAAATGCCACTGTCATTCTGAGCATTCCGCGCATCAAGCGGCGACGAAGGACCTTCTCACGCGTGAACGATTGACGTAACAACGACTCGTTCACGCGTGAGAAGGTCCTTCGTCGCCGCTTGATGCGCGGAATGCTCAGGATGACAGGCCTTTTTAACCTCCCCCTTCAAAAAAGAGCACAAAAAAACCGGTAGCAGCGCTACCGGCTTTAGTTGAGATATGCATGCCAGTTCTGGTCTATGGTGCCGGCACTGAGCTTGAGGAAACCTGAGAGGGTAGGCTTCTTGGGCTGTTGCCTGATGACCAGACCGGCCTCCTGTGGGGTACGATGGCCCTTACTGTGGTTGCAGCGCGAGCAGGCCGTGAGCAGGTTGTCCCAGTTGGAGGTGCCGCCGCGTGAGCGGGGCATCACGTGGTCGAGGGTTAGGTTTTTGGTGGAGCCGCAGTACTGACACTCAAAGTTGTCGCGCTTCATGATGTTGTGGCGGCTTAGGGTGATGCCCTTGTAGGGCACCCGCACGTAGCGCTGCAACCGGATGATGCTCGGCTTTGGGTACGACTGGCTGATGGTGCGCAGGGCGCCGTGCTCGGAGTTGGCTACCATCTCGGCCTTGTCGAGGTAGAGTAGCACGAAGGCTTTTTGCACGCTACACAGGGTAATGGCGGTGTAGTCGCCGTTCAAGACAAGCACTTTCTGATCCATACGCTATAATAGGAATCTAACCAACGAAAGCTAGGTGATTCTCAGCGTATAAACAAGCAGCGAAGTGCTGAAATGGTTCACGAAAAAGCCCCTATCCTTTTGGGCGCAACGGAAGGTCTTTTTATGGTAGAATGATGGACGTACCAACGACTCGTTCAACTGGCATAAGGTCCTTCGCAAGCAGACGCCAGATAGAGGATGACAGACAGTTTATCATTCCCGACTTCTTAACCTCACCACTCACCTACAATACCCGCCGGATGAGGCGCAGGGTGTGGGAGTATTTTTGCCGGTCGCGGCGGAAAATGCCGTTGTGGTCCAGAGGGTCGATGCGAACCTCGCCGCTGGCGTGCAGGATGCGCTGGTCTTCCAGCACCATGCCCACGTGAATGATGCGCCCCTCGGCGTTATCGAAAAAGGCCAGGTCGCCGGGGCGGGCCTGGGTTACGAAATGCACCGTGTGGCCCAACTCTACCTGCTGGCGCGCATCGCGCGGGAGCTGCACGCCCACCAGCCCGTAGAGCTGCTGCATCAGTCCCGAGCAATCGATACCAAACAGGCTTTTGCCGCCCCACACGTAGGGCGCTTTCAGGTGCAGCTGCCCTACCTTCAGGAGCAGGGCGAGGCGCTTGTCTAGGTCGCCGTGGGGGCCGTGGCCGTTTTGAGGGTTGGTGGCGGCGCCGTTATAGAAGAGCTGCTGCTCGCCCAGGCGCAGCGTCATGCCATCAAAAAAGGGTAGGCGCGAGCCAATGATGACGGGCACGCGGGTAGTGGCGTCGCTCACCATCTGCACCAAGTCCAAGCTGCGGGGGTGGTCTTGGGCTTTCCAGGCGGCCAGATAGTCAGCCGAAACGGGCGTGTGCTGTTTGCCGTCCATCCAGCCTACGTAGTCGTCGGCGGTGATGCGGATTTGCTGCCAGGCGCCCTGCACCAGCACGACGGAGTAGCACTCGCCAAAAACCAGTTCCGTTACCAGCTCCGCTTTGTCGCTGGGCTCGGCTCGCACCGGCATAGTGCTCAGCGCACAGATTCCGTGTTCCAAAAGGGTGAAATTGTGAAAGATGAAGGTGTGAAGTTAGAAAGGTGCGCTGATGAAAACGATTTTCACAACTTCACCTTTCACAATTTCACTATTAATATTCCCTTGCCCGCGCCATTTCGCGCTTCTGGTCTTTGGCTTTCAGGTCTTCGCGCTTGTCGTAGAGCTTTTTGCCCTTGGCCAGGGCTATTTCCAGCTTGGCAAAGCCTCGGTCATTCACAAACATTCGGATGGGAATGATGGTGAGGCCCTGCTCCTGCGCTTTGCCGGCTAGCTGGCGCAGCTCTTTCTTGTTGAGTAGCAGCTTCCGCTCGCGGGTGGGCTCGTGGTTGTTGTAGGTGCCTTCGGTATACTGGGCAATGCGCAGGTTGTGCACCCACAGGCTGCCGTCGCCGTGGAAGGTGCAAAAGCCATCCTGCAAGTTCACGTTGCCCTCGCGGATGCTTTTTATTTCGGTGCCTTGCAGCATCATACCCGCGTCGTACTTCACCAGGAATGCGTATTCGTGACTGGCGCGGCGGTTCAAGATATTGATGCGCTTGGGTTTCTCTTCTTTCTTCATCGCAGATTTTGCAGATTCTCAGGATTTCGCGGCGGGCTGCTGGGGCCTTCGCGGGGTGGGTAGGGCAGGGATACGGGGACTACCTACAACGGCAGAGCGGCGGCGGCGTTGCGTAAACAGACTACGCAGCAAAAGCGCCATTTCTCAGCACGTCGTTCCTACCCTGCTCACAGTTTCAAGCGTGGGTCGGGGCTGATGAGCTGGTTGCTGAACTGGCCGGCCTGGTACTGAAAGTGGCCGGTCATGGCCACCATGGCGGCGTTGTCGGTACAGAACTCGAAGTCGGGAATGAACACCTGCCAGCCTTCCTCGGCGGCCAACTCCTGCAAAGCCGTGCGCAGACCGGAATTGGCGGCTACCCCACCGGCCAGGGCTATCTGCCGAAGCTGCTGGTCGTGGGCGGCGCGGCGCAGCTGGCGTAGCAAAGTTTGGATAATGGTATATTGAATGCTGGCGCAGAGGTCGGCCAGGTTCTCCTGCACGAACTCCGCGTTTTGCTGAGTTTGCTGGCGCAAAAAGTACAGCACCGAAGTTTTCAGGCCACTGAACGAAAAATCGTAGCCCGGCATGGCGCCTACCGGAAACGCAAAGCGGGTAGGGTTTCCCTGGCGGGCCAGCTTGTCGAGGTGGGGGCCGCCGGGGTAGGGCAAGCCCAGCAGCTTGGCGGTTTTGTCGAAGGCCTCGCCAGCCGCGTCGTCGATGGTCTGGCCGATGATTTCCATTTCCATGGGGCTGCGCACTACCACCAGCTGGGTGTGGCCGCCGCTCACGGTGAGGCACAAAAATGGAAACCCGGGCTTCGGATCCCGGATGAAATGCGCCAGAATGTGCGCCCGCATGTGGTTGACGGCCAGCAGCGGTTTGTCCAGAGCCAGGGCAAACGTTTTGGCAAACATACTGCCTACCAGCAACGAGCCCAGCAGGCCCGGCCCCTGCGTAAACGCCACCGCGTCGAGGTCGGTTTTCGCTACCTTTGCGCGGCGCAGCGCCTCCTGCACCACCGGAATCAGGTGTTGTTGGTGGGCACGCGAGGCTAGCTCGGGCACTACCCCGCCGTACTGCTCGTGCACTTGCTGGGTAGCCACCACGTTGGACAGGATTTCGCCGTTGGCCATGACGGCCGCCGAGGTATCATCGCACGACGACTCAATGGCCAGAATAAGAGGAGAATGCATCATAATAAAACCCAAAAATCTGCGCTACTGACGTATTCTTTTCACGAGCGGTGCTCGTCGCAGACTGCAAAGGTCGCGGAAAACGTTAAACCCCCACGTGCGGCACTAGTCAAACTTTTACCTGAACAATTCGTGTAGGGCTTGGGTGCCCGCTTGGGTAGGCTGCTGATCTTTTACTCCTCCGCGTTAAAATCCGCATCTTCGTTTCTTCATTCCGCGTTTTTCACTTTACTCTGTGCCTCGTTTTCTCTCCGTCATCCTCAAAGCACTGCTCGGCCTGGTTGGGCTGGTGCTGTTGTTGGTGATTGGGTTGCTGATTGCGCTGCGCATCCCGACGGTGCAAACGCGGCTAGTGCAGCGCGCCGCTACGGTGCTGACGGAGAAGCTAGGCCAACCTGTGCGCATCGACCGGGTAGACATCCGGCCGTTTTCGCGGGTGTTGCTGGAAGGCGTGCAGGTGCTCGACCGGCGCGGCAACGAACTGTTCAATATTGGCCGGGCTGATGCCGACATCAGCCTGTTTTCGGTGTTTGACCCGAGCCATTTGCACGTGGGTAAGCTCACGCTGGAGGAGCCGCGCTTCGCCCTGATTACCTACGCCAACGAGCCCGACTCCACCAACCTGTCGCAGTTTTTGAGCGCAGTGCAGCGGCTGGTTGGTCCCAGCGACACCACCAAAGTCAGCAAGCCGTTCGACTTTCAGATAGAAAGCATCGGCCTGCGCAACGGCCGCTTTATCCTGGACCGTCGCGACGAGCCCCGCGCCCCTACCTACGGCCAGGCCGTGGACTACGCCCACATGCGCGCCGACAGCATCTACGCCGATTTCAGCAACATTCGGCTGGTAGGCGACACCGTGGCGGCGCGCATTCAGGGGCTGCGCACCATTGAGAGTAACTCCAATACCCGCGTGCGGGAGTTGTCGGCGGCTATGGTGTATGCGCCCAAGTTCTGGGAATTTGCCGATTTGATGCTGCGCGTGGAGAACAGCCGCATCAGCAACTACCTGCGCTTCGACTACAATCGGTTCCTGAACTTTGCCGATTTCAACGACTCGGTGCAGGTAACGGCGCGCCTGCAACCCTCGCGCCTGTACTCCGACGACATTGCCAAGTTTGCCCCGCAGATAGAAGACTTGAACGAAACCGTGCTTATCTCGGGCCAGGCCAAGGGCTACGTGCGGCGTTTCAACACCAAGAACCTCGATGTTCGGTACGGCCGCAACACGCACGTGGTCGGCGACATCAGCGTGGATGGCCTACCCAACTTTACGGAGAGCTTCATTGAGGCTCGCCTGCGCAACTCGGTGGTAGACGGGCGCGACCTGCGGCGCTACATTCCGCCCAGCGGGCGCGGCTACGTAGACCGCCTGGGCGCGGTGAAGCTGAACGGGCACTTCCTGGGCTACTACAACGACTTTGTGGCCAATGGCTCGTTTGATACGCCGCTGGGCAAGGTGGTGTCCGACGTGAACCTGAAGTTCAAGACCGACCCGCGCTACTCCAGCTACGAGGGTCAGATCAAGACCACCGACTTTCAGCTGGGTCGCCTATTGGGCGACCAAAGCGTGATTCGGGACGTGACCATGAATGGGCGCGTGCAGGGCGTGGGCTTCACCAAGGAGGCGGCGCGGGTGCAGGCCAATGCCACCGTGCAACGCATCTGGCTGAATGGCTACCGCTACCACAACATTGCCATCAACGGCAACTTCCGGCAGCAGGCGTTTCAGGGTAAGGTGTCGGTGAATGACCCCAACGTGAAACTAGCAGCCAACGGCACCGTGAACCTACGCACCGGCGCCGAGGCCTTCGATCTGCGCGCCGACGTGGACCGCGCCAACCTGCGCGCCCTCGGCCTCACCAACCAAAACATGACGCTGGCCACCACGGCCGACGTGCAGTTCCAGGGCCTGCGCCTCGACGAGTTGGAGGGTAGGGTGCTACTGCGCAACTCCCGCCTCGGCTACCAAGGCAACACCGTGCCCATCGACACCTTCGATATAGTGAGTACCCGTCAGGACGGCCAGCGTCTCACTACCCTGCGCTCGGAGGTGCTGGACCTGCGCGCTAAGGGCAACTTCGAGTACACCCGCGTGATTGATGACGTGCAGCGCCTAATAGAAGAATATCGCCTCAACTTCGAAAGCAACGACGCGGCTATTGCCAACTATTACCGCCGCAAGCGCCTGCGCCCTACCCCCGAGTATCAGATTGATTTGGACCTGTACATCAAGCAGGCCAACCCCGTGCTGCAATTGTTCGTGCCTCAACTCACCGTGTCGGACTACTCGCGGGTAGATGGGTCGTTCCGCAACGGCAATACGTCGATTTTCACGTTGGGTGGGCATTTTGACGAGATTCGCTACGACTCGGTGCGGGTGCAGGATACCGATTTCAGCCTGACCACTTCCAAGCTGCCTAACCAGCCCGAGGTACTAGCCCAGGCCAGCATCACCTCGGCGCGGCAGTTTTTACCGGGGCTGGGCGCTACGGAGAACTTTTACGTTGAGGGCGTGTGGGATCAGGAGAAAATCAACTTCTCAACGGCCCTGGCGCAAACCAACACCACCAACCGCGCCCAGATCAACGGGTCGTTGGGTTTCCTACCCGATGCCGTGCAGCTTACGTTTCGGCAGTCGGGCGTGAACCTGCTGGACAAGCAGTGGACCATTGCGGCCAATAACTCGGTGGTGATTTCCAACGGCGGCAAGGAAATCGACATCCAGAATTTCATCATTTCCAACGGCGCGCAGAGCATCAGCGCCCAGGGCGCCATTTCGCGCGACCCCGCCAAGGAGCTGGCCCTGAACGTACAGAACTTTGAGCTACAAACGCTGGGCGACTTCACCGATAACCGCCTCAAAGGCCGCGTGAATGCCCAGGGCACGGTGAGCAACGTGTTTGGTCAGTTGGCCCTCAACACCGATTTGAAGGTGGATTCTTTGCGCCTCGACGACGTGCTGCTGGGCAATGTAGAAGGCAAGGGCACCTGGGATGCCCCCAACGCCCGCATGGCCGTGAACCTAGACATGGAGCGCGAAAACCGCCGCGTGGTGAACGTGACCGGCACCTTCACGCCGCAGGACGTACCTAACCAGCTCAACCTGGTAGGTGTGCTCGATGAGGCTCCCGTAAAGCTGGCCGAGCCGATTTTGAATACGTTGTTCAAGGATTTGGGCGGCACGGCGGTGGGTCGGCTTCAGGTCACGGGGAAGCTGGCCGCGCCCCACCTGGTAGGGTCGCTGGATGTGGCCAACGGTAAGCTCACATTCATCTACCTGGGCACTACCTACACGTTCTCTGACCGCATCACCTTCACCGACGACCGGATTGCGCTGAATAACATTCGGCTTTCGGATCCGCTTGGCAACTCGGGCACCATAGACGGCAACATCTACCACAACGGCTTCCAGGATATGCGGCTGGATTTGCGGGCCAATTTCCGCAAGCTGCAAGCCCTGAACACCACGCGCCGCGACAACGACCTATACTTCGGGACGGCCTACGCCACCGGTACAGCCCGCGTATCGGGCCCTACCGATGATTTGCTGGTGAATGTATCGGCTCGGAGCGAGGCGGGCACCCGGCTTTCCTTACCCTTCGATAATGCAGCCAAGGCCCAGCAGGCCAATTACATTCGATTTGTCAACCACAATATTCGGGATACCACTACTGTCCAGATAGCCACCGACACGGCCAAGCTAGACCTTTCGGGGCTGCGCCTGAACATGAACCTGGACGTGACGCCCGACGCCTACGTGGAGATTTTGCTGGACGAAAGCACCGGCGATATCATCCGCGGCACGGCCAGCGGGCAGTTGCGCCTGAACATCGACACCCGTGGCGACTTCAATATGTATGGGCAGATTGAGATTGTGCGCGGCGCCTACAACTTCACCCTGCAAGGCCTTGTAAACAAGGAGTTTGTTATACGGCCGGGCGGCACCATTGCCTGGAACGGTGACCCGCTGCAAGGCCAGATGAACCTGACGGCCGCCTACACCCAACGCACCTCGGTGGCGCCGCTGCTGGGTAGCAACACTTCGGTGGTGCCCGTAACGGCGGTGATGAACCTGAGCGGCCCCCTGCTCCTACCCCAGATCAACCTGAACCTGGAGTTCAACGATATTCCGTCGTCGTTGGAAGGCGATTTGGCGCCGTTCCTATCGGCGCTGCGCAACGACGAGCAGGAGCTAAACCGGCAGGTGTTCAGTTTGATTGTGTTCCGCCAGCTCACGTCGCCGGGTACGCTGTCGTCGGTATCGTTTCGGGGGTCGGATAATGCGTTTGGCAACAGCGTGGGGCAGGTGCTGAGCACCCAGCTCAGCGTACTCACGTCGCAGATCGACCCCAACCTGGAAATCAGCTTCAACCTGAACGGCCTGAGCGCTGAGCAGTTGCAGGCCTTGCAGGTGCGCCTGAGCTACTCCTTTCTGAACGGCCGTTTGCGCATCACACGCGAGGGGGGCTTCACGAACAACTACAACGCGGCCAACACTGCGCCTGGCAGCACGGTACCAGTACAAACCTCCTTTCTCGGCGACCTGAGCTTGGAGTACTACTTGCGCCCCGATGGCAAGTTCCGGGCCCGCTTGCGCTACGAAACCACCCCGCGCGACTTCTCCGCCCTTGCTGCTGGCTCATCCAATGCCAACCTGCAAAACCAGCAGCGCGCCGGCCTGAGCTTGCTGCACACCGAGCAGTTCAACTCGTTCCGGGAGCTATTTGCCCGCAAGCGCGTCCGCCGCCGCGACGCCGCCCGTAAAGAGTTGAACATCGACGACGACCCACGCACCACGATTAAATAGCTGTTAGCTGTTAGCTGTTAGCTGTTAGCTACATGAACGAAAGCTATAAGCGAACAGCCATCAGCTAACAGCTTAGAATACAAGCTTATAGCCAATGCCGCGCACGTTTAGGATTTGTACCTGCGGATCGGCGCGGAGGTAGCGGCGCAGGCGGGTGATGAACACGTCGAGGCTGCGGCCGTTGAAAAAATGGTCCTGCCCCCAGAGGTCAAGCAGCACCGTGGAGCGTTCCAGTACGTGGTTGCGGTGGTCGTAGAGGCGCCGGAGCAGCTCCGATTCGCGGTGCGTTAGCTCGATTTCGGTATCGGCCAGCCGCAGCTTTTGCTGGGTAGGCGCGAATACGTAGCGGCCTATTTGCAAGGGCTCCTGGGGCGTGGTACTCGGGGTAGGCACCGCCCGCTGCAACAGCGCCCGGATGCGTACCACCAGCTCGTCCATGCTGAAGGGTTTGCGCAGGTAGTCGTTACCGCCCAGCTCGAAGCCGCGTACCACGTCGGCTGGTTGGGAGCGGGCGGTAAGGAAAATGATGGGCACCGTTGTGTTTTCGCGCCGCAGCTGCTCAGCCAGCGAGAAGCCATCTAGGCGTGGCAGCATTACATCAGCCACTACGATATCGGGTGTGGTTTGACGAAACAGACGCAAGCCTTCCTCTCCATCGGCGGCGTGTTCTACCGCAAACCCGCGCACCTCCAAGCTGTCCTTGACAATCAAGGCTAGCGAGGCTTCGTCTTCGATGAGAAGAATTTTTTGGCTGTTAGCTGATGGCTGATAGCTGGTAGCTGGTTCAGAATTCATTCGCCAACGGTTAACAGGTTGTAATTCATCTCAAAAGCGAACAGCTAATGGCCATCAGCTAACAGCTTAAAAAGAAGGCAGCCACAACGAAAACGTGCTGCCCCTACCCTGCTCGCTTTGCAGGTGTAGGCGGCCGCCGTGCCGCTCTACCACCTGCCGCACGTAATACA
This sequence comes from Hymenobacter profundi, assembly GCF_019334315.1. Classification (GTDB taxonomy): domain Bacteria; phylum Bacteroidota; class Bacteroidia; order Cytophagales; family Hymenobacteraceae; genus Hymenobacter; species Hymenobacter profundi. The sequence goes on along the minus strand of NZ_JAHWGL010000042.1, from coordinate 18,177 downwards.
GCCCCAGCCCAAACCCCTTGACTGGATGCAAGTTGCCAGTAGGCACCCGAAAGAATCGGTCGAACACGGCGGGCTGGTAGCTGGCCGGAATACCAATGCCGTCGTCGGCCACGGTGAGGCGCCAGCCGCTGGGCTCGGGTTGGCCTTGAATGCGGATGGTGACCTGCTCACGGGAGTACTTGATGGCGTTGTCGATGAGGTTGCTGATGACGTTGCGCAGGTGCAGCCGGTCGCAGTGCACGGCGGTGGCATCCACATCAACATCGAAACGCACGGGCTTGGCGCTGGTGAGCTGGTGCTGCTCTACCAGCTCAGCCACCAACTCGGCGGGTTGTACGGTTTCGGGCGTCAGCCGGAGCGGTTCGCGCTCGGCCACGGCCATGTGCAACACGTGCTCTACCAACCCCGACAGCCGCGCCAGTTCCTGCTGGGAAATAGCGAGGTAGGCTTCGGCCCGCTGCGGGTTCTGCAACGCCCCAAAATGCTGCAACGCCTCCACCGCCGCCGACACGGTGGCAATGGGCGTTTTCAGCTCGTGGGTCATGTTGTTGATGAAATCCTCCCGAATCTCCGACAGCTTTTTTTGCCTCAGAATGGTACTCAGCATCAACCCAAAGCATACGGTAGTGAGCACTAACAAGCCCATCGAACCCGCCAGCAAGCCGCCCATTTGCCGCAGCAGGTAGGGAACCGGCGGCCGGAAAGAAGCCCGCACGGCCACGCCCGGCAGATTGGGTAGGGCTACGGCGGGCGTTTGCACCGGGTAGCCCGCCAGCGCAGTTGTCAGCCGGGTACGCTGGTTGGTGGCCGTGGCTAGAGTATCGAACAGAAACGCGGTTTCGGCCTGGCGCTGGCGCAGCTCGGTTTGGTAGTCGGCAGCTAATTGGGTCAGGTTGAGGGTAGGCGTGCCGGTGTGGCGCAGCAGCAATTGCAGAAACGCCTGGGCCACGCTGTCGTCTTGCCGGCGGGCGGCCAAGGCGCCAGCCGGTCGTTGGCTGCCCGCTTGCCAGAGCTGTTGCAGCTGGCTACGGTCGGCTGCGTCCAGCTGCCGGATGGGTAGGGCCACATGACCGTAGCGGCTGCTGGTAGCGGCCGGTTGCAGCAACGTTTGCACGGCCGCCAGCTGCTGACGCTGTACTACCGCCAACAGCGCCTCGTGGGCCGTGCGGGCAAACTGTGCCGTGTTCAGCCGGTAGGTGGTGTAGAGCCAGTAGGCCTGGAACCCATTGATACACAGCATACATAGGCTGATCAGCCAGAAGATAACACGTAGGCGACTTTTCATGGGCGGCACGGCTGAAGGGCGAGTATCTGCAAGTACGGCCGGAGGGGGTAGGGAATCAAGCCGTTAACATTCTTTAACACAAAATAACAGTCGTTTACGTGCGCTTGCAGGTCCTTTGGGTAGTCAAAAACCACTTGTCATCCTGAGCAGCGCGAAGGACCTTCTCACGGTAGAACGGGTCGTTGGTGCGCCTGTCGTGCAGCTGTGAGAAGGTCCTTCGCAAGCGGACGCCAGATGAAGGATGACAGATGATTTTGACTGACAACTATCCATCTGACAACTGTTAGACATGTCTTCCTATTCCCGCTTAAACAACCTAGCCGGCTGGGTGGTGTTTGGCCTCTCGCTGCTGGTGTACCTGCTCACCTTGGAGCCCACGGCCTCGTTCTGGGACTGCGGCGAGTTCATCGCCTGCTCCTACAAGCTGCTCGTGCCCCACCCCCCCGGCGCCCCTACCTTCCTGCTGCTGGGCCGCCTCGTCTCGCTGCTCAGCTTCGGCGACGTCACGAAAGTCGCGTTGCTCGTCAACGGCCTCTCGGCTTTGAGCAGCGCCTTCACCATCCTGTTCTTGTTCTGGTCCATCACGCTGCTGGCCAAAAAGCTCGTGCTGCGCCGCCCCGGCCTGCACGACGACCGCAGCCTGGAGCCTACCCTGGGCCAGACGCTGCTCATCCTGGGCGCCGGGGCCGTGGGCGCCCTCTCGTTTGCCTTCTCCGACTCGTTCTGGTTCAACGCCGAGGAAGCCGAGGTCTACGCTATGTCGGCGCTGGGCACGGCCACGGTGGTGTGGCTGATGCTCAAGTGGGAAAACCGCGCCGACGAGGTCGATAGTGACAAGTGGCTGGTGCTGCTGGCCTATGTCATCGGCCTGAGCATCGGCGTGCACCTGCTGAACCTGCTAGCCATCCCCGCCCTGGGCTTTCTCTACTACTTCCGCCGCCAGCCAACCCCCACCTGGGCTGGGGGTATTGCCACGCTGGTTATCAGCTTTGTGCTGGTGGGCGCCATTCTGGTGGGCATCATTCCGGGCCTGCCCACGCTGGCGGGCAACTTCGAGGTATTCTTCATCAACACCCTGGGGCTACCCTTCAACTCGGGCATCGTGCTGTTTATGCTGCTGCTGGTGCGGCTGATCTGGGCAGGCTTTCGCCAGAGCTTCGTGCGCCGCAGTCAGCTGCTGAACACGTTCATGCTCTGCTTCGTGTTCATTCTGATCGGCTACAGCTCCTACCTGATCGTGCCGATCCGCAGCTCCTACCACCCCACCATCAACGAAAACGACCCCGAGGATGTGCTCTCCTTCGTAAGCTACCTCAAGCGCGAGCAATACGGCTCTCGGCCGCTGTTCTATGGCCCCCACGTATTTGCGCAGCCGATTGACCAAATAGATGCTGGACCGCGCTATGTGCGTCAGGGCGATAAGTACGTGGTGGCCGAGCAGAAGCAGGAGTTGGTGTACCGCGCCGAGGACAAGATGCTCCTACCCCGCATTTATGCTGATGCCAGCACTGCCCAGCGCGTGCCTTATTATCAAAATTGGGTGGACATCCGCGAAGGCGTGAAGCCGACGATGGGCCAAAACTTGTCGTTTCTGTTCCGCTACCAGATGGGGCACATGTTCTGGCGCTACTTTCTGTGGAACTACGCCGGCCGTGAATCCGACGTGCAGCAGGCCGGCACGCTCTGGCCCACCGAAACCCGCCAGGGCCTGCCCGAGCGCGTGGCCGAGAGCAAGGCGCGCAACCAGTTCTTCGCCATTCCGCTCATCTTAGGGTTGCTGGGCCTGTTCTACCAGGCCCGCCGCGACTCGAAGAACGCCTTGATTGTGGGCCTGCTGTTCGTCTTCACGGGCCTGGCTATCGTGGTCTACCTGAACCAGCCGCCCATTGAGCCCCGCGAGCGGGACTACACCTTCACGGGTGCGACCTACGCCTTTGCCATCTGGATCGGGCTGGGCGTGCTCGCGCTGGCTGACCTGCTGGGCAAAGTCGTCAAAGCCGATACGGCCCGCGCCGGCGTGGTGACGCTGCTGGGGCTGCTGGCGCCGGGCCTGCTCGTGGCCCAGGGCTGGGACGACCACGACCGTTCGGGCCGCTACAACTCCGTGGACTCAGCCCGGAACCTGTTGAACTCATGCGCGCCGAACGCCATCTTGTTCACCAACGGCGACAACGACACCTTCCCGCTGTGGTATGCCCAAGAGGTAGAGGGCTTCCGTACCGATGTGCGCATAGCGGTGCTACCCTATATGAACACCGATTGGCACATTGACCAGATGAGGCAGCGTAGCTATCAATCGGCGCCGGTAGCCTTTTCGCTGGATAGCTCGCGCTACGCCCAGGGTACCAACGACTACTTGCCGTACGCCGAGAACCCAAGTGTAGGGGAAGTCAACTTGAAGGACTTTCTGCGCTTGGTGCAGAAAGACAGCGACTTGCTGAAGGTTAGCTACGGCGAGGGCGGGCCTACCCTACTGTCCTTCCCCTCGCCTACTTTCTACCTACCCGTAGACACGGCAGCCGTGCTGCAAAGTGGCATTGTCCCGAAGGAGCGACGTGGCCACTTGGTCAGTAAAATGACGTTCAACGTAAGCAAACGGGCGTTGGAGAAAAAGAGCCTGGCTATTCTGGACATTCTTGCCACCAACAACTGGAAGCGGCCCGTCTACTTCGCTACCAGCGTGGCCCTGTCGCAGGACCACCTAGGGCTGGAGCCGTATTTCCAGCTGGAAGGGCTGGCGTGGCGTGTGCTCCCGCTGCGCAACCCCGATTACAACCCGCGCGGCAACGACGATGGCTACGTGGCAAAAGAGATTCTGTACCACAATCTGATGCAGCGCTTCGCCTACCGCGGCCTCAACAACCCCAGCATTTATTATGATGAAACCAACCTAATGTTTCCGGCCAGCTACCGCGATAAATTCGTGCGCCTCGCCAACGCCTACCTCGCCGCCGGCGATACGGCCACCGCCAAGCAGGTAGCCGACAAGTGCCTGACGGTGCTCCCCGATGCGGCCATCCTCTACGATTACTACTCGCCGGCGCTGGTGCCCGCATTGGTGGCCGGAGGCGAAGTCAAGCGCGCCCAGCAACTAATGGATGTGCTCCTAGACCGCACGCAACGGGCGCTGGCTTACTACACCAGCCACCCCAACCCATTGATGGAACGAGAGTTGAACCAGCACATGGGTACGGCGCAGCAGCTCTACCTGGCCGCGCAACGGGTAGGCGACGCCCAGAGAGCCGAGCGTGCTTATCAATTGCTAGCGCCCTACCTGCGGTGAGGTGGTGAGTGAAATACGGCCATCATATTTCGGCTCCGCTCAACATGACAGCCCTGCCTTACCCTATCCTACTCAAGACCCTAACTAACACCTCAAAAAGCAACACTTCAAAAACTTCACGTTACTTTTGCCGGTATGGCCCAGGCGCGCTCTATTCGCAAAAAGACTCTCGGTAGTTATCCGCATACCATGGTGGTGTTCAGCATTACGCTGGCGCTGCTGGTGGTAGGGCTGTTTGGCACCTTGCTGATTTCGGGCTACAAAATCTCCAACCTCGTGAAGGAGAGCATCGAGATGCAGGTGTACTTGGAGCGCGGCCTACCCGAAACCCAGCTTCTGCGCTTGCAGCAGGACTTTGCCAGTAAGCCCTACATTGCTTACAAAGGCAGCCAGCCGCAGGTGCGGTTTCTTTCCAAGGAAGAAGGCGCCAAGGAGTTGATTGACCAGACCGGCGAAGATTTTCAGCAATTCTTGGGCGACAACCCCTTGCGTGATGCCTACATTCTCCGCATCAACGCCGAGTACGCCGACTCGGTGCAGCTAGGGCGCATTGTACAGGAGCTGAAGAAGCAGGATGGCGTGTTTGAGGTGCAATACGTGCAGAGCCTCATCGACTCCATCAACCAAAACCTGCGCCGCTTCACGTTGGTGCTGTTAGGCTTCGCGGTGGTGCTCACGGTGGTAGTGGTTATTCTCATCAATAACACCATTAAGCTGGCGCTGTTTTCGCAGCGCTTTCTTATTCGGAGTATGCAGCTGGTAGGAGCTACCCCAGCTTTTATTCAGTGGCCGTTTCTAAGGCGTGCTACCTGGCAGGGCGTAGCCAGCGGCGTACTGAGCGGGCTGCTGCTGTGGGGCCTGCTGCAATACGCGGCCCTCAACGTACCCGAAATTCAACTGTTTCTAGATCAACGCTTACTTCTCGTTTTGTTTGTGGTGATGGTAGCGCTGGGAGCCGGTATAGGCTTTTTCAGCTCCTACCGCGCCGTTAAAAAATACTTGCGCTTGTCGCTGGATGATTTGTACTAAACAGGGTTTAGGATCTTGGTTTTTTGTTCATCGATTATACATCAGAACAACCGTATCTCTGAGACTCTAAGCCCCCAAGACCCCTACCCTCATGAACCAACGCTTTGCTTTTGGTCCTCGCAACTACCGCCTGATGTTTGTCGGGCTGGCGGTGCTGGCGGCCGGTTTCATCACCATGACTCTCGACTCGACCGATTACGGCGAAGGGTTCCTGGGTATCACGCTTGGCCCGATTCTGCTGGTCGTTGGGTTTTTGATTGAGTTTTGGGCCATTATGGCCAAACCCGGTGGGCCGGTAGAAATCCCCAAGTCTACCCAAGACACCATGCCTACCCCCCTGGCTACACCACCCACCACGCCTGTAGCTCCACCCACTCCCGCGCCGCGCCCTACCTACAACAAGCCACGCTCGTAAAAGCACCGGCATATTTATAACCCTCTGCTAGTCAGAACCAAGCTAATAGCTAACCGCTATCGGCTATCAGCTTACGCACAATGACGTATTGGCAAGCCATCCTCCTCGCAATTGTGGAGGGACTCACCGAGTTTCTGCCCGTGTCCAGCACCGGGCATATGATTATCACTTCGGCCTTATTAGGCATCACGGCTACCCCGTTCACGAAGCTCTATCTGGTCGTCATTCAGCTAGGCGCTATTCTATCGGTGCTGGTAGTGTACTGGCGCCGTTTTTTTCAGAGTGTTGATTTCTATTTGAAGCTACTGGTTGCTTTTCTGCCCATTGTGGTGGTTGGGTTACTGCTGAAAAAGCATATTGATGCGCTACTGGAATCGGTGACGGTAGTGGCGCTGATGTTGGTGGTAGGCGGCGTAGTGCTACTGTTCGTGGATAAGTGGTTTCCGCAAGAGCAGCAGGAACGCGGCGGCCACCCCGTGACTACCCCCAATTACCGTGAGGCCTTTATCATTGGCTTGTTTCAATGCATTGCCGTAGTGCCGGGCGTGAGCCGGTCGGCTGCTACCATTCTTGGTGGTCTGACCCAGAAGCTGACCCGCCGCGCCGCCGCCGAGTTTGCTTTCTTCCTGGCCATGCCCACCATGACCGCCGCCGCCGCCAAAGACCTTCTCGATTACTACCAGGAGGCGACTAAGCAGGGCATTACGTTGGGTGACTTGTTTTCCCACAATGAAATAATGCAGTTGCTGGTAGGCAACGTGGTAGCCTTTGTGGTGGCACTGCTGGCTATCCGGCTGTTCGTGAATTTTGTGGCCAAGTACGGCTTCCGCGCCTTTGGTGTCTACCGTATTATTGTAGGCGGTATTCTGCTCTTGCTGATTGGCCTGAAAATCAACCTGCAACTCGTATAAATATGGCAGCCAGAACCTTAGCTGAGTTTGATTTTGAAGCGGGCGAAGTTCTGCTCGTAGATAAGCCGCTGACCTGGAGTTCCTTTGACGTGGTGCGCAAGGTGAAGAACACCCTGCGCCCGCGCAAAATCGGGCACGCTGGCACGCTGGACCCATTGGCCACCGGCCTACTCATTCTGTGCACCGGCAAGCTCACCAAGCAAATCGACCAGATTCAGGCCCAGGAAAAGGAGTACACCGGCACTTTCCGCCTGGGCCAGACCACACCTAGCTTCGACTTGGAAACCCCCGTGGACTACGAGGCGCCCTACCAGCACCTCACCGAAGCCGACCTGCTGGCTGCCGCCCAGCAGTTTGTGGGCACAATTCAACAAACGCCGCCGCTGTTTTCGGCAGTGAAGGTGAACGGCGAGCGGGCCTACGAGGTAGCCCGCCGCGGCGGCGAGGCCGAAATCAAGAGCAAGGAAATCACCATCAAAGCTTTTGAGCTGACGCGCATAGAGCTGCCCGAGGTAGACTTTCGGGTGGTGTGTACCAAGGGCACCTACATCCGCAGCCTCGCCCGCGATTTTGGCGTGGCGCTGGGCTGTGGCGCCCACCTCACCAAGTTGGTTCGCACCCGTATAGGCGAGTACCGGCTGGAGGATGCCTTTACGATAGAAGCCATTCAGGCCCTGCGCCCGCCCCAACCCGAGGGTAGCACCCCGCGCCCCGAGCGCCCCCGCAAGCCCCGCCCCGAACGCCGCGCCGGCATCGAGTTCTACGAAAATAACGCAGGGAGTACCTCAGAGCAGCAGAAAGAAAATCATCTATCATCCTAAGCTCCGCTTGTGGATGATAGATGGACGAAAGACTTTCCAAATTCGTACAACCACCTCGATAGTTGTGGGCTCTCCCACCACCCATTCCTAGTTTTTAATTCTTAATTTTTAATTGAAAATGCACGTCGTTCGGGACCCGGCGCAGTTTCCTTACCTTGGCAATGCCGTGGTAACTAGCGGTACGTTCGATGGAGTGCACCTGGGCCACCAGAAAATTCTGCAACGGCTGCTGACGGTTGGCCGGCAGCACGGCGGCCCTACGGTGGTAATTACCTTCTGGCCGCACCCGCGCCTGGTGCTGGGGCCGCCCCCCTCCCACCCCGAGCTGCTGGAGCTGCGTCTGCTGAATACGCTGGCCGAACGCGAAGCCAAGCTGCGCGATTTTGGCATTGACTATCTCCTGATTGTCCCATTCACGAAGGAGTTTGCGAGCTGGACGTCAGAGGAATTCATCCAGAAAATCCTGCTCGATACGGTAGGCACGCAGCGGCTCGTGATTGGCTACGACCACCGCTTCGGCAAGAACCGCGAGGGCGGCTTCGACTACCTGCACCAGCACGCCGACCGTTACGGGATGCGCGTAGAAGAAATTCCGCGCGAGGACGTAGACGCCGTGGGCGTGAGCAGCACCCGCATCCGCCGCGCCCTGGAAAGCGGCGATGTGGCTACTGCCAACCGCTACCTGGGCTACGCCTACCCCTTCACCGGCACTGTGGTGAAGGGCCAGCAACTGGGCCGCACCATTGGCTACCCTACCGCCAACATTCGGTGCGCGGAGCCTTTGAAATTGGTACCTGCTCGTGGCGTGTACGCCGTACGCGCCACCACGGCCGCCGGCACCACTTACCCCGCCATGCTCAACATTGGCGTGCGCCCCACCGTGGGCGGGGACCTGGCTGAAACGGTAGAAGCTCACCTGCTCGATTTCGACGGTGACCTGTATGACCAGCCACTCACCGTGGAGTTTGTAGCCCGCCTGCGCGATGAGCAGAAATTCAATGGGTTGGATGCTTTGAAAGCACAGCTGGCGCTGGACGCGGAAGCCGCCCGGCAGCAGTTGGGGTAGAAAATACTTTCCGTTTATCGTCTGTCATCCCGTATCGAAACTTCTACGAAACTTTCGTAGTATAGCCTACCATATTATCTGGCTATGCGACGCATTGGTTTCTTGTTCCTGCTTTTCTTCTGCCTGGCCACAGCATCCAGCGCCCAGATAACCGTGCGCGGCGTAGCCCGCGATTCATTGACAAATGAGCCGCTGGGCTTTGCCAGCGTGTTCTTGGCTAACACCACCTATGGCGCTACTACCGATGCACAGGGCAGGTTTGAGTTGCGCGGCGTGGCATCGGGGCCGTATGAGCTGCTGGTTTCCTACCTGGGCTACCAGCTCTACCGCCGGGCTATCTTAGTGCAAGACAAGAATCTGAACGTCAATCTGCGGCTGCTACCTACTTCTCAGCAGCTGGCCGAAGTAGTGGTGCGCCCTCACAAAAATAATCCCGACGACTACCGCAAGTTCGAGGAGCTGTTCCTGGGTTCTACCACTTTCTCGCAGCAGTGCCGCATCCGCAACCCCGACGACGTGCTGGTAGACTACGACCCGCAGGCCAACGAACTGACCGCCACCAGTCGCGAATTTGTGTTGGTAGAGAACCGGGCGCTGGGTTACCGCGTGAAGTACTACGGCCTGCACTTCTCGGTTGATTTCAAGCGGCAGTTTGTCCAATTCTACGGCTCGCCGATATTCGAGGAAATGCGCGCCCGCAACACCCGCCAGCAGCGGCGCTGGGCCGAGAACCGCCAGCACGCCTACCACGGCTCGCAGATTCATTTCCTGCGCAGCGTGTATGAGAACCGGGTGGAAGACCAAGGCTTTCGGGTGCAGAAGCTGCGCATTGTGGACAACCCGCGCCGGGCCCGCGCCGACAGCCTTATGCAGCATTTGCTGGCTACCTTGCCACCCGGCCAATCTTTGGTACTACCCGACTCGTTGCAGCGCCAGCGTCAGGAGCCGCGCAGCTACGGCTACCTCTATACCCGCCCTCTACCCATCGACAGCCTGCGCCAGCTCGTGGCTGATACCTGCCAGTTGCGCTTCCACGACCTGCTGCAAATCACCTACCTCCCCGAAAAGCCCGACCCGCGCTACCGACCGGAAGTGCCCGGCCAACTGCAACCCGGCCCCGCCCCCTCCGAGGAAGTATCGACGCTGTACTTGCAAGTGCTCACCGTACAGATTTTCCCCAATGGCCGCTTGGCACACCCCTTGGCCATCTACAACGACGGCTACTGGGGCTTCGAGAAAATGGGCGAAATGCTACCCTATGACTATATTCCGCCGCGGCCGTAGCTTTTCTATTGCTGTGGTTTCGGAGCGTTACTTTACTCTATCTATACCTTATTACGGATGTTTTACGCACGTTTCGCAGGATTACTTTTATCCTTTCTATTAGTAGCCCAATGGGCATCGGCACAAAGCACGCTGAGCGGCCAAGTGCTTGATGCGCAGACGAGAAAGCCCCTGGAAATGGCCAACGTCTTTTTTGCCAATACCACCGTGGGCACTCCCACCGATGCACAGGGAAACTTTACGTTTCCGACCCTGAAACCGGGCTCTTACACGCTAGTGGTTTCCTACCTGGGCTACCAGCTCTACAAACAGACCATAACAGTAGCCGACGCCCCGCAAACCTTTATCATTCAGCTGGCACCTACCATCAATCAGTTGAGCGAAGTGGTGGTCCGCCCCCACCGCAACCGCCCCGCCGACTATGCCCGGTTTGCGCAACGTTTCCTGGGCAGTTCGTCTTTCTCGAAGCAGTGTAAAATCCGCAATCCGGATGGCGTAGTGGTAGAGTACGACGCCCAAAAAGATGTGCTTACAGCGTACACGCCCTACCAGCTCCAAGTCGACAATGAGGCCTTGGGCTACCGCGTGACGTTTTACGACCTCGATTTTCAGGTAAATTATGGGCAGCAAACCACTTACACCGACAGCCAGGTAAGCTTCCAGGACCTGACGCCCCGCAACGAGCGGCAGCGTCGGCGGTGGGCCGAAAACCGCCAGCGCGCTTACCAGGGTTCTTTCATGCACTTCCTGCGCAGCGTGTATCACGATGAAGTGGACGCGGCCGGCTTTCGGGTGCAGCGCTTGCGGCGCGAGGTGAATCAACGGCGCGCCTGGGCCGACACCTTTATGCTGACGCACAGCATATTAGGCGTCCGAAACCGTGGCTTGCCGATGGCCGTGGTGCACGCCCTACGCGAGCCGCCCATCACATCTGCCCTCAGCCCCGAGGAGTTGCCCATCGACAGCTTACGGCGACGGGCACCCCCACAAACGTGGCTGCGGTTCCAGGGTCTGATGGCCGTAACGTATGAAGGCGAAGAAAAAGACGCGATGTACCAGCGGCTTTTCCCCGGCCCCAAGACCGACAGCAAGACGCAGCGCTCCGTTGTGCGGCTGCGTACGCCGGAAGCGGAGGTGGCCGCCGCGGGTGTCGTACGCACTATTGGCGCGGTAGTCACGGAAGGCTACTGGGGCTTCGAGCGGGTAGGCGAGTTGCTGCCGCAGGACTACCAGCCCCCAGCGCTGGAGTTGCGTATGAAACGTTAACTTTCTGGCCCACCCACCTATCCACCCGTATGATTGATAAAGTAGTACCCGACGCCCAGGCGGCGTTGGCTGGCCTCACCGATGGCATGACCCTAATGCTGGGCGGCTTCGGCCTGTGTGGAATTCCCGAAAACGCCATTCAGGAAATTCTGCGCCTGGGTGTGCGGGAACTCACGTGCATCAGCAACAACGCCGGTGTCGATGACTTTGGCATTGGGCTGCTGTTGCAAACCAAGCAGGTGCGCAAGATGATTTCCAGCTATGTAGGCGAAAACGCTGAGTTTGAGCGTCAATTGTTGAGCGGTGAGCTGGAGGTGGAATTGCTACCGCAGGGCACGCTGGCCGAACGCGTACGGGCGGGCGGCGCGGGCATTCCGGCCTTCTATACGCCGGCTGGCTACGGCACGGAGGTAGGCGAAGGCAAGGAAAGCCGGGAGTTCAACGGCAAGATGTACCTGCTGGAAACCGCCCTGCACGCCGATTTTGCTTTGGTGAAAGCCTGGCGCGGCGACATGGCCGGTAACCTCATCTACAAAGGCACGGCCCGCAACTTCAACCCCATGATGGCTACGGCAGGCAAAATAACGGTGGCCGAGGTTGAGGAACTGGTGCCTGCCGGCGAGCTAGACCCCAACCACATCCATACGCCTGGCATCTTCGTGCAGCGCATTTTTGAAGGTAGGAACTACGAGAAGCGGATTGAGCAACGCACGGTGCGTAATTAATTTTTCGCGCAGAGTACGCGGAGTTTTGGGGCGTCTGTCTGGAGAAATTTATGCATGAGAATCACATTTCTGACCGCGTGATTGGGGCGGCTTTCAAGGTGCACACTGCTTTGGGGCCGGGGTTGCTGGAATCGGTGTATGAAGCTGTTTTGGCGTACGAGCTGCGGAAGGACGGCTTGCATGTGGAGACGCAAAAACCCATTCCCGTAATCTATGATGAGGTAAAGTTGGACTTAGGCTTTCGACTCGATTTACTGGTAGAAGACAAAGTAGTAGTGGAGTTAAAATCAATTGAAACGTTGCTGCCCGTGCATCACAAGCAGCTGTTAACCTACCTGAAGCTCGCCAATTATAAGCTTGGCCTACTCATGAATTTCAACACAGCGCTGCTCCGTTCCCAACTCTCACGCTTGGTAAACGGCTTATAAGACAGACGCCCCAAAACTCCGCGCGCTCTGCGCGAAAAAACTATGTTGAACAAGAATCAAATAGCCCAACGCATTGCCCAGGAGCTGCGCGACGGGTATTACGTTAACCTGGGTATTGGCATCCCTACCCTGGTGGCTAACTATATCCCAGCAGGCATAAACGTAGAGCTACAGTCCGAAAACGGGCTGTTGGGCATGGGGACGTTTCCGACGGAAGCCGAGGTGGACCCCGACCTCATCAACGCTGGCAAGCAAACCGTGACGACCCTACCCGGTTCCAGCTTATTCAGCTCGGCCGATTCGTTTGCCATGATACGCGGCGAGCACGTGGACCTGACGATTCTGGGCGCCATGGAGGTATCCGAAACCGGGGACATTGCCAACTGGAAGATTCCCGGTAAGATGGTGAAGGGCATGGGCGGCGCCATGGATCTGGTGGCCTCGGCCCGCAACATCATCGTGGCCATGCAGCACACCGCCCGCGACGGCAGCAGCAAGCTCCTACCCGCCTGCACCCTACCCCTCACGGGCGTGCGCTGCGTCAAGAAAATCGTGACGGAGTTGGCCGTGCTCGACATAACGCCCGACGGCTTCGTGTTGCGCGAGCGGGCGCCGGGCGTATCGGTAGCGCAGATACAGGCTGCCACGACCGGTCGCTTGGTAGTGCCGCAGGGCGAGGTGCCGGAAATGAGGTTGTGAGGAAGGTAGGCTATCAGCAGCCAGTCACAAGTGCTGATTGAATGGTGTAGAGACGCATACTTGCGTCTCGTCGTTGCTGATGTTGGCTGTTCAACGACGAGACGCAAGTATGCGTCTCTACACCATTCATATTCAATTCGGACGGCTTATTGCGCCTGCATAAGCTTGTGCCAGAGCTGGCGGCGGGTGGGGCCGTGGTTGGTGAGGATACGACGCACTGGTACCACGGCCGTGAGCGTTACCACCAGCGCCAGCGCTACCTGTGCCCACCACCACGGCATTAAGTACAGCACGGCGGCCAGCCCAATGCTCAGCAGATTCATGAGGGTAGAGGCGTTGTTGCGTATGGTGCTGAAATCGATGTTTTTACGGATCGGTTTCGCTTTGTAAAGACTTCCCCACAAGCCCAAGGCCAGCAGCGGCAGCGAGGCCAGCGGCAGCAGCGGTAGCTGTTTCCACTGGTCCCGCGGAAACAAGGCCAGCAGCACCCCAGCCGACAGCAAGCAATCAACAAACACCACTGGCAGCGCCAGCCGCAGGTAGCCAGTTAGCAAACGCGGCGTCAGGCCCAGGCGCTCCAGCTCGTTGGCCGTGGCTACCCAGCAGTAGCCTAGCAGGTTGTTGTTGACATAGGTGAAGCTGATGACCGGCAGAAACGAGAAATAAAACAGAGACTTCATAAAGCCTGCGTCGCCCTTGCGGAGCAAAATGCCAGTCGCCACCAGCATGATAAGCTTGAAGCTGACACCCATTAGCAACGCCGGCCAGGTTTTGCGCAAATACAATTTCCACTCCGGCGAGAGCCGATTTTGCCACCGACTATCGGTAGGCTCGGTCGTGCGCTCTACCATATAACGGGCGCTGAAACGGGGCGCTACCAGCCTGAGCGCCACTACCCACAGTAGCAGCGGCCCGGCTATGGCCAGCACCCGCAGCCAGTTGGTAGAGATAGGCAACTGCCACCCCAAGCCGTCGCCCAGCCAGAACACCGCCGCCAGCAGACACAGCAAATTCAGCCAAAACAAAGGGTGCCACCAGCGCCCCACCGACAGTAGCAGCCGCATATTGAAGCTTAGGGCGGCCGCGCTCAGCCACACCAGCAAGCTCAGGCCCAACGGTTGCCAAAAAGTTGGAGCCACAGCCACTACCACCAGCAAGAACAGTAGGCTCATTGCCCGCCGCACCGACACCAGATCGAGCACAAAGGCCGTCACCGCATTCAAGCGGGCCGACACGGGTAGCGGCTCGGGCAGCGGCCGCTCTACGGTGCGGTACGTGGGTAGGAAATCGGCCATCAATACCGTAGCAAAAAGCGTGGTGTTGATGGCAGCCAGCAGCTTAGGGAGCGCAACGCCCGGTATTGTATCAGCGTGATTGAGCAAATAGCCCAGTCCCAAGCTATACAAACCTACTGTGATACCGATTAAGAGTGTGGCTACCCGACGCTCGCCAGCGGGCCAGAACACCGCCAGCAGTTGCCGGCCCAGCAGGTAGGGTAGGAAGTGACCTAAACGGCCTGGTTGGTGAGCCATATGAGGTCGTGGGTGGAAACAGTGGGCTGGAGCAGTTGCAGCAGCGCATCGGAGAGGTAGGCATCGCGGTCTTGCGTGAACTCCTGCATCGTGCCCCAGAACTTCACCTCGGCCTCGTCGATGATGAGTAGGTGAGTTGCTACTTTTTCGATGTGCGCCAGATTGTGCGACGAAATAAACGTGAGGGCCTGTCTCCGGTAGGTGCCCAGCAGCGTCAGCACCCGCTCGGCCGAAAACACGTCGAGGCCGTTGAGGGGCTCATCCAGAATCAGTAGCTCGGGGCGGTGCAGCAAGCAGGCGGCCACGGCCACCTTCTGCTTCATGCCGGTCGAAAAAGAGCTAAGCCGCTTGGTGCGCACCTGCTCAAACTCTTCCAGCAAGTGCCCCAGCAGGCTTTCAATGCGGCTAGTGGCGTCAGGCAAATCGTACACCCGGGCCACGAAGCGCAGATACTCCACGGCCGTAAGCTGCTCCACCAGATGGCCTTGGTTGATGAGCGCCCCAATGCGCCGTTTCACGGCCACCGGAAACGTCTCGCCCAGCGGCTCTCCGTCCAGCACAATACTGCCCGACGAGGGTAGCAGCACGTTCACCAGTAAATTGAACAATGTACTCTTGCCGGCCCCATTGCGGCCCACAACGCCTACACAATACCCGGTTTCGGCACGCAAACTCAAGTCGCGCAGCACTGTTTTGGGCCCAAATGATTTGGTCAGATTCCGTAATTCTAATTCCATGAAGCTAGGTATAGACTCCTTCTATATCGATGAGGCAGTAAGTTACAGAACCGACGGATGAGTAGCGGGAATGACGCTGACAATTAGCAGATGCCTAGTCCTTAGCGCCCTAGGCGACAACTATCTGAGGTGCGCATTTTCGCTGGCAACGCAGCTTGTTACATTCGCTACCCGACGCACACGAAAAAGCCGGGGGCGGTTTCTTCAATTGAAGAAACCGCCCCCGGCTTTTTCGTGGCTTGCGGCCTACTTACTCTTTGTGCAGACTATCAGCCGATTCGGTTACGACGGTATTGGGCGACGTGTACTCGGTGGAGGGCACGGCCGCGGGCATGGTGGGCACAGAATCGCGCTGGGTGGAATCCTGCTGCACTATCACGGCCGCATCGGAGGTAGCAGCCGAATCGGAGGGCGTGGAGTTGCAGGCGCTTAGGCTGGCCGTGGCGGCCAGCAGCAGAAAAAAGGCAAGGCGGGGAGTCGACATTGGAAGTAGGGATTAGGGATATAAGGAGTATGCTTGTCGAAACGAATCTGGGGGGTAGGAGGTTATAGAATACTGTGCGCCGATACCCCGTGCGCGGTTGGTTTCTGACCCGCAACGTCCGTAGTTTAGTATCAACTGCGCCCGTTTCTACGTAGGCGTACCCAAACAGGCAGTATGCATGCTGCACTATATTTCTGCAAATCAACCTTCTATATATGCCCGCAACGAGTTCTAATACCAAAACCAGCGGCGGCCACGCCAAAAAGCAAACCCTACCCGGCATGCCCGCTGTACCCGAGCTACTAACGCCTACCGCTATTCCGGCCCACAAGCTGGTCCTGCGCACCCTGAAGCGCGGCGACTTTAAGGCCGTGAAGGAAATCATGGACAAGGTGTACTCCAACATGGAAGGCGCCTGGGCCCAGGATGAGTACAACAACCTGCTGAAGAAATTTCCGGAAGGCCAGATCTGTATTGAAGACAACGGCCAAGTGGTAGCCGCCGCGTTGGCTATCATTGTGGAATACAGCAAGTTCGGCGACAAACACACCTACGCCAAAATTACGGGCAACGGCAAGTTTGACACCCACGACGCCAACGGCGACACCCTCTACGGCGTGGACGTGTTTGTGGACCCCGAGTACCGCTCGCTCCGCCTGGGCCGCCGTCTCTACGACGCCCGCAAGGAGCTGTGCGAAAATCTGAACCTGCGCGCCATGGTGGCCGGCGGCCGGATTCCCGGCTACGCGGCCTACGCCAACGAAATGACCCCGGCCAAGTACGTGGAGATGGTGCGCAACAAGGAGCTCACCGACCCGATCCTCACCTTCCAACTGGCCAACGATTTCTATGTGCGCAAGCTTATCCGGGGCTACCTACCCTACGACTCCGAGTCGAAAGCCTATGCTACCCTACTGGAATGGATTAACGTGTACTACGACGAGGAAACCGACAAACTGATCGGTAACCAGAAGTCGAACGTGCGCATTGGCATTGTACAGTGGCAGATGCGGGCCACGCAAAACCTGGAAGATTTTTTCCAGCAGATGGAGTTCTTCGTGGACACCGTGTCGGGCTATAAGGCCGACTGTGTGCTGTTCCCAGAGTTCTTCAACGCCCCCATGATGGCCCTCACCAACGAGGAGTCGCCGTCGGTGGCTATCCGCTCGATGTCGGCCTACACCGAGCCCATCAAAACCAAGATGATGGAGTTGGCCGTGAGCTACAACATCAACGTCATTGCCGGCTCCATGCCGTTGTATGAAGACGGCAAGCTCTACAACGTCAGCTACTTGTGCCGGCGCGATGGCACCGTGGATGAGCAGTACAAACTGCACGTAACGCCCGACGAAGCCAGCTACTGGGGCATGCGCGGCGGCGACAAGCTGAAGTGCTTTGATACGGATTTCGGTAAAATTGGCATCCTGATTTGCTACGATGCGGAATTCCCCGAACTAGCCCGTATGCTGAGCGATGAAGGCATGAAAATCCTGTTTGTGCCTTTCTGGACGGACACTAAGAACGCCTACCAGCGTGTGCGCCTCTGCGCCCAGGCCCGCGCCATCGAAAACGAGTGCTACGTGGCTATTACCGGCTCAGTGGGTAACCTACCCCGCGTCGAGAACATGGACATCCAGTATTCGCAGAGCGCCGTGTTCAGCCCCTCCGACTTTGCTTTCCCGCACGATGCCATTGTAGCCGAAGCCACGCCTAACACCGAGATGACCCTGATTGCCGACCTGGACCTGGACCTACTGAAGGACCTCAACACCAGCGGCGCCGTGCGCAACCTCCGCGACCGACGCCGGGACCTCTACTCGGTGAGCTGGGTAGGCAAAAACGAGCGCGCCGACGAACTGCTGGAAATGGGCGCCGAGCGTGCGCCTAAAACCAGTCGCCGCAAAACCACGGCTGAGTAGGCATCGCCTACTTATAGCCTCAGCAAAACCGTTTTAGCGGATTATTCCGTATCTCTACTTGTGTGCACTATGCTAAACAGCCGCTTGGACTTTCCGAGCGGCTGTTTTTTTAGGGTAAGGTGTGAGGGCGCAAGTGAAAGTGTCTGTCATCCTGAGCGGAGCGAAGGACCTTATGCCCGTTGAACGAGTCGTTGGTACTCTTGTCGTGCTGCCGTGATAAGGTCCTTCGCTCCGCTCAGGATGACAGACACTTTCACTTGCGCCCTCACACCCTCACACCCTCCTACCCTAAC